>JBIIXM010000041.1:0-9222 GCA_044338435.1 Flavobacterium sp.
GGTTACGCTCCAATGATGCAGTTAGGCGACTTCTACCAAGAGCATTTGACCAAAGAAAAAGTGGATCAATTGATTCAAGATTGCAAAGACGGAAAAATCACTTTACACGATAAATAATATCATGGGAAGAAAAATATTATTAGACAAAATCAACGTTCCGGGCATTAGAACCTACGAAGTATATCGCAAAGAAGGCGGTTATGCTTCAGTGGAAAAAGCCCTAAAAAAAATGACTCCGGATGAAGTAGTCGAAGAAGTAAAAACTTCCGGATTGCGTGGTCGTGGTGGCGCGGGTTTCCCTGCCGGAATGAAATGGAGTTTTATCGACAAAAAGTCGGGCAAGCCAAGACACTTGGTGTGCAACGCCGATGAGTCAGAACCGGGAACTTTCAAAGACCGTTACTTAATGGAATACATTCCCCATCTTTTGATTGAAGGAATGATTACGTCAAGTTATGCTTTGGGTGCCAACCTATCCTATATCTACATCCGCGGGGAATACATGTGGGTGTACAAAATTTTAGAAAGAGCCATAGCCGAGGCCAAAGCAGCCGGTTGGTTAGGTAAAAATATATTAGGTTCGGGTTACGACTTAGACCTGTACGTTCAAATTGGAGGCGGTGCTTACATCTGTGGTGAAGAAACGGCTTTGATTGAAAGTTTGGAAGGTAACCGAGGTAATCCTCGTTTGAAACCACCATTCCCTGCCGTACAAGGTTTGTGGCAAAATCCAACCGTAGTGAATAACGTTGAAACCATTTCGGCTGTGCCATGGATTGTAAACAATTCAGGGGCTGATTATGCAGGAATTGGAATCGGACGTTCTACCGGAACCAAGTTGATTTCGGCTTCCGGAAACATTAAAAACCAAGGCGTTTACGAAATCGAGTTAGGGTTATCTGTATACGAATTTATGAATTCCGACGAATATTGTGGCGGAATGCAAACCGACCGACCTTTGAAAGCTTTAGTGCCCGGAGGTTCATCGGTGCCGATTTTACCCGCTAATTTAATCTACAAAACAGCCGCCGGCGAAGACCGTTTGATGACTTACGAAAGTTTATCCGATGGTGGTTTTGCTACGGGTTCTATGTTAGGTTCAGGCGGATTTATCGTGTATGACGACAGAGCTTGTATCGTTCGCAATACGTGGAATTTCTCCAGATTCTATCACCATGAAAGTTGCGGACAGTGTACGCCGTGTAGAGAAGGAACCGGTTGGTTGGAAAAAGTATTGTGGCGTATCGAAAACGGTCAAGGGCGCGAAGAAGACATCGAATTGTTGTGGAGCATCCAATCTAAAATAGAAGGCAATACCATTTGTCCTTTAGGTGATGCGGCTTCATGGCCGGTGGCAGCAGCCATTCGTCACTTCAGAGACGAGTTTGAATACCATATTCGTTTCCCTAAAAAAATTAAAAATAGAGATCACTTTGTTGCTGAACCTTTTGAAAAAGTAAAGCATTTAGTAGCAAAACAAGAAATATAAAGACTAGAATTTCATACAATGAAAGTAACCATAGACGGTCAAGAAATTGAAGTAGCACCGGGAACAACCATCCTACAAGCTGCTCGTATGATTGGTGGAGAATCTGTTCCGCCGGCCATGTGCTATTATTCTAAATTAAAAGGAACCGGCGGAAAATGTCGTTGTTGCTTGGTTGACGTTACTAAAGGTAGCGAAGCCGATCCGCGTCCGATGCCGAAACTTGTTGCCTCATGTGTAACGGGTTGTCAAGATGGCATGGAAGTAGCCAGCAAATCGTCTGACCGCGTTAAAGAAGCGCGCAAAGCCGTAACCGAATTCCTTTTGATCAATCACCCACTCGATTGTCCGGTTTGTGACCAGGCAGGCGAATGTGATTTACAAAACTTGAGTTTCGAGCACGGCAAACTACAACAGCGTTTTGTAGAAGAAAAAAGAACTTTCGAACCGGAAGATATTGGAGACAAAATTCAGTTGCACATGAACCGTTGTATCGTATGTCAACGATGCGTGGAAGTGGCGGATCAATTGACTGACAAACGTGTTCACGGTGTATTGAATCGTGGTGATCACTCTCAAATTTCGACTTGTGTATCCGCAGCCATCGACAATGAATTCTCCGGAAACATGATTGATGTATGTCCGGTTGGTGCTTTAACCGATAAAACGTTCCGATTCAAATCAAGAGTTTGGTTCAACAAACCGTTCAATGCGCACAGAGAATGTACTACTCCGGGTTGCTGCGGAAAAACCACTTTATGGATGTTCGGTAACGAAATTCAAAGAGTAACCGCTCGTAAAGACGAATACCACGAAGTGGAAGATTTCATCTGTAATACTTGTCGTTTCGACAAAAAAGAGGTTTCTGATTGGGTAATTGAAGGACCACGTCAATTTGAGAAAGATTCGGTTATCAACCAAAACAAAAAATACAACACTAACGATAAAGTGGTGATTGAAACCGAAAAAGGCATCTTGATGGGTCGCGAAGAAGACCGTAAAAAAATCAGTATGGCCGAAATCGATTACAACGAAAAAATAGATGGTAACCCAATAAACACTAAGAAATAATGGATAGTGCTTTCATCATAGAAAAAAGTGTGGTTATCGTAACCGTATTCGCCATTACCATGATTATGGCGATGTATTCTACTTGGGCAGAACGTAAAGTAGCCGCCTTTTTGCAAGACCGTGTAGGACCAAACCGCGCGGGTTGGGGTGGTTTATTACAGCCTTTGGCCGACGGTATGAAATTATTTGCTAAAGAAGAATTCGAACCGAATACACCTAACAAATTTTTATTCTTTGTTGGACCCGCCATTGCGATGAGTACGGCCTTAATGACCAGTGCTGTCATTCCGTGGGGTGACCAATTGGAAATCTTCGGCAGAACAGTTCAATTACAAGCAACCGATGTGGATGTGGCTTTATTGTACATCTTCGGCGTTGTTTCTGTTGGCGTTTACGGCATTATGATTGGTGGTTGGGCTTCTAACAACAAGTTCTCTTTAATGGGAGCGGTTCGTGCGGCTTCGCAAATGGTTTCTTATGAAGTAGCCATGGGATTATCCATGATTGCTTTATTAATGATGACCGGAACCTTGAGCTTAAAAGAAATCTCCGAACAACAAGCCGGCATGAACTGGAATGTATTCTACCAACCGGTAGGATTCTTAATCTTCTTAATCTGTGCTTTTGCGGAAACCAACCGTACGCCTTTCGACTTAGCGGAATGTGAATCGGAGTTGATTGGTGGTTACCATACGGAATATTCTTCCATGAAAATGGGATTCTATTTGTTTGCCGAGTACGCTAATATGTTTATCTCATCGGCTATTTTAGCCATCTTGTATTTCGGGGGTTACAACTATCCGGGCATGCAATGGATGATTGACAACGTTGGTGTGAATACCGCAAACTTACTAGGAATTGGAGTTTTATTCATCAAAATCTGTTTCTTCATCTTCTTCTATATGTGGGTACGCTGGACCATCCCGCGTTTCAGATATGATCAATTGATGAACTTGGGTTGGAAGATTTTGATTCCGCTTTCTATCGTGAACATCGTAATAACAGGAATTTGCATTTTAGCTTTTAAATAAGAAACTATGTCAACAGCAATACAAAGCATATCGCTTTCCGGAAAAAAGAAACAGGTTTCCAACAAGGAAATGACGTTCTTGGAGCGACTTTATTTGGTAGCCATTGTAAAAGGCTTACTCATTACCATCAAACACTTTTTCAGAAAAAAAGCAACGATTCATTATCCGGAACAAGTCCGTGAATTTAGCCCTGTGTACCGCGGTCGTCATATGTTGAAACGCGACGAACAAGGTCGTGAAAACTGTACAGCTTGCGGATTGTGCGCTTTGTCTTGTCCGGCCGAAGCCATCACTATGAAGGCCGCTGAACGCAAAAAAGGCGAAGAACATTTGTACCGCGAAGAAAAATATGCCGAAATCTACGAAATCAATATGTTGCGTTGTATTTTCTGCGGCTTGTGTGAAGAAGCTTGTCCGAAAGACGCTATTTACTTAACCCTTTCTAAAGAATTGGTACCGGCTCAATATGATCGTGAAGATTTTATTTTCGGCAAAGACAAATTGGTGATGCCTTTAGAAATGGCTATAAAAAATACTCAACTTAAAAACGCTAACTAATGTCGCCTATCTTAATTACCTTCTACTTTTTAGCAGCCATTACGTTGGCCACGGCGTTTTTAACCATTTATAGTAAAAACCCTATTCACAGTGCTATTTACCTGGTACTTTGTTTCTTCTCTATTGCCGGACATTATTTGTTATTCAACGCGCAGTTCTTGGCGATTGTTCACATTATAGTGTACTCGGGTGCAATTATGGTACTCTTCCTATTTACCATTATGTTGATGAATTTGAATAAGGAAAATGAAGTCCACAAACCTCGTATTACCCGATTGGGTGCTATCGTCGTTTTTATCCTAATGAGTATAGTGTTGGTGACTATTTTCATCAATTCGAAAACCATTATGGGCGATTATGATACTTCGGGCGAAGATTTCCAATCGATTAAAACCCTTGGAAAAATATTATTGAACGAATACATGGTGCCATTCGAATTTGCTTCCATCTTATTGTTGGCCGCCATGATTGGTGTGGTTTTATTGTCTAAAAAAGAAAAAACGGAGAAAAAATAATGAACAATATTTTAAATCAAATAGGAATAGAAAACTACATCTTCCTTTCGGTACTGCTTTTTTGTATCGGAGTTTTCGGAGTGTTGTACCGCCGAAATGCCATCATTGTTTTCATGTCAATTGAAATCATGTTGAATGCGGTGAACTTATTGTTTGTAGCTTTTTCAACGTACCACCAAGACGCCGAAGGACAAGTATTTGTATTCTTCTCGATGGCGGTTGCTGCTGCAGAAGTAGCGGTTGGATTGGCCATCTTAGTTTCGGTATTCCGCAACTTAGGGTCGATTGATATTGATAATTTAAAGAATTTAAAAGGATAATCGGGAATGGAAACAAATTTAGCTTTAGTATTACTTTTATCTCCATTTGTTGGATTTCTTTTCAATATATTCTTGGGCAGTAAAGTAAGCCGAAATGTATCCGGCGTTATCGGAACACTCACTGTAGTGGTTTCGTTCTTATTAAGCATCTGCTTTTTTGCCCAATTGAACCAAAACGGAAAGCCGTTCGAAATTTCTTTATTCGATTGGATTCAGGTGAGCAACTTCAAATTAGACTTCGGCATTTTATTAGACCAATTGTCGTTATTGTGGTTGTTGTTCGTAACCGGAATCGGTTCGTTGATTCACCTATACTCTATCAGCTATATGCACGATGACGAGAACATGCACAAGTTTTTTGCTTACTTAAACCTATTCGTATTCTTTATGATTACGTTGGTTATCGGAAGCAACTTATTGGTAATGTTCATCGGTTGGGAAGGCGTTGGATTGTGTTCGTATTTGTTAATCGGATTCTGGTACAAAAACCAACCGTACAACGATGCCGCGAAAAAAGCATTCATCATGAACCGTATCGGGGATTTAGGTTTCTTAATCGGAATGTTTATCATTGCCGCTTTATTCTCCACTTTAAACTACACCGAAATCAAAACCGCACTCTCAGCCGGTAATGACGATTCAGCTATGTTAGGTTTAGCCGCTTTGTGTTTATTCATCGGTGCTACCGGAAAATCAGCTCAGTTACCATTGTATACTTGGTTACCCGATGCGATGGCCGGACCAACACCGGTTTCTGCGTTAATTCACGCCGCTACGATGGTTACCGCCGGTATCTTTATGGTAACGCGCATGAACTTCTTATTCGATTTAACTCCGGATGTTCAACACATTATTGCCATTGTTGGCGCTGCCACCGCTTTAGTGGCTGCCTCGATTGGTTTACTGCAAAACGATATCAAAAAGGTATTGGCCTACTCTACCGTTTCCCAATTGGGATTGATGTTCTTAGCTCTAGGCTTAGGAGCTTACACGGTAGCGGTTTTCCACGTAATTACACACGCGTTCTTCAAGGCTTGTTTGTTCTTAGGGTCGGGTTCAGTAATTCACGGCTTACACGGTGAACAAGACATGCGAAAAATGGGTGGCTTGCGCAAAGCGATGCCGATTACCTTTTGGACAATGATGATTTCTACCTTAGCGATTGCAGGTATTTTCCCATTCGCCGGTTTCTGGTCGAAAGACGAAATCTTGATGGTAGCTTTTGAACACAACAAAGCATTATGGGTAGTGGCTTCGATTGCTTCGATTATGACCGCTTTCTATATGTTCCGATTGATGTACTTAACATTTTTCAAAGAATTTCGTGGAACCGAGGAACAAAAACACCACTTGCATGAAAGTCCGAGTTTAATCACCATTCCATTGGTAATCTTAGCCGTTTTAGCTGTTATTGGTGGTGCTATTAACTTACCGGGCAGTATGTGGTTGAACCATTTCTTGGAACCGATTTTAGCGGCCAAACACGAAGCACATCATTTGGGAACTCAAGAATTTATGTTGATGGGTATTGCTTTAGCAGGCGCTATCGTTGGGATTATTTGGGCGAATGCCAAATACATCAAAGGTGGCTTTGTACCGAAAGAAGATGCGGATATCAGCGGCTTCAACAAAACGGTTTACAACAAATATTATGTGGACGAATTTTACACATTCTTAATCGTAAAACCGATTAACAGTTTGTCCAATTTCTTCCGTACGACATTGGAACCGGCTTTAGGTAAAGTGGTTTTCAGTTTCGGAACTTTGGCTAACGGCATCGGGACGCAAGGCAAGAAGTTACACAACGGAAACATCGGATTGTATCTTTTCGTTTTTGTACTTGGTATTTGTGCCATCATCACTTATTTATTTATCGCTCAATAATTATTACACAATGGATGTAACTACTATATTATTATTACTGCTGATTGGTTCGATTGCTACATTTTTCGCCGGAGACAAATTAGCTTCTAAAGTGGCCTTGGTATTCAGCTTAGGTGCTTTAGGATTATCATTGTATTTGTTGAACTTAATGAGCCAAGGCGCCAATATCAGTTATATAGGCGAATGGATGAGCAGTCCGAAAGTTGCCTTAGCGTTCAAAGCCGATGGTTTATCAATGGCGATGGTTTTATTGACCACAGCTTTAACTCCTTTAATTGTATTTTCTTCTTTCGGAAACCAATTCAACAACAGTAAAAACTTCTATGCCTTAGTCTTGTTCATGTCGTTTGCCATGACCGGTACTTTCTTGGCTGTAGACGGATTGTTGTACTATATTTTCTGGGAATTGGCATTGATTCCGATTTACTTCATCGCTTTAATTTGGGGTAACGGAGATGCCGATGAACGCAAAAAAGCTGTGGTGAAATTCTTCATCTACACTTTAGGAGGTTCATTGTTTATGTTGATTGCATTTGCGTACTTATACTCTAAAGCCGGAAGTTTCTTGATTGGTGATTTGTACCAATTAGAATTAAGCGGTACAGAAGAGTTCTGGATTTTCTTCGCATTCTTCTTGGCCTATGCCATCAAAATTCCGATTATTCCTTTCCATACTTGGCAGGCTAAAGTATACCAAAAAGCACCAACCGTTGGAACGATGCTTTTATCCGGTATCATGTTGAAAATGGGATTATACAGCGTGATTCGTTGGCAATTGCCTATCGCACCAAGCGCTGCTAAAGCTTATATGCCTATCCTAATCGGATTGAGTATAGCCGGTGTGATTTACGGATCTATCGTGGCTTTACGTCAAAAAGATTTGAAAAAACTATTAGCGTATTCGTCCTTAGCGCACGTTGGTTTAATCGCCGCAGGTTGCTATACTTTAACGCTTGACGGATTAAGCGGTGCGGTTTCGCAAATGATTGCACACGGATTTGTTATCGTTGGTTTGTTCTTCGCCGCTGAAGTAATTTTCAGAAGATACGAAACCAGAACCATCACCGATTTAGGCGGAATTCGTTCACAAACACCTCAATTCACTTCCATGTTTATGATTTTGGTTTTGGCCTCTGTGGCTTTACCGGGAACGTTTAACTTCGTGGGAGAGTTTACCGTATTGTACAGTTTGAGTCAGGTCAATATCTGGTACGCTGTTTTAGGTGGAACTACCATTATTTTGGGTGCTTACTATATGTTAAAGATGTTCCAAAACGTAATGTTAGGTGAAACCAATACCAAAGTATTTGCCGAAGTAACGACTAACGAAGCCATTACTTTTGTAGCGATTATAGCGTTCTTACTGTTCTTCGGTTTGTATCCGAAACCGATAGTAGATTTGGTAACGCCGAGTTTGAATGAAATTTTAGCCGTAATTAATAAATAATAAAATGCAAGTATTAATAACAATAGTATCATTAGGTGTTTTTTGTCTGTTGGCAGAAATCTTCAATTTAAGAAAACTACTGGTTCCGGTTACTGTCATAGGTTTACTTGCCATTTTAGGAATCTCTTTGAACCTTTGGGCTATCGACCCGAGCATCGACTCCAACTATTCGAGCATGATTGCCGTTGATAAATTTTCGAACGCTTTCAACTCTTTGTTCATTGTACTGACCATTTTCTTAGTTGCTCTAAGTGGTGATTTTTATAAAGAACACCAAACCAAGATATCCGACTTTATTGCCATCAAAGTTTTCCTTTTGGCGGGAGCCGTTGCCATGGTTTCGTTTAGCAATTTGGCGATGTTCTTCTTAGGTATTGAAGTATTGTCGATTTCTTTATACGTTTTAGCAGCCAGCAAAAGATTGGACATTAAGAGTAACGAAGCCGGAATGAAATATTTCTTATTGGGCTCGTTTGCTTCAGGAATTATATTATTCGGTATCTGTTTGATTTACGGCGCTACGGGCTATTTCAATGTAGCGGAGATTAAAGACTTATCTTCCGGTGCCGGTATTCCGGTTTGGTTTCCTATCGGAATGGTATTGATGATTATCGGAATGTTATTTAAAATTGCCGCAGCACCTTTCCATTTTTGGGCTCCGGATGTTTATGAAGGTTCTCCTTCCATCACCACGGCTACGATGAGTACATTGGCTAAAGTGGTGGCTATGGCAACGCTTTACAAATTGTTGAGTGGCTTGAGTTCGGAGTTAATCCCAACTTTTGAAATGGTGATTGTTGTGATTTCGATTTTGTCTATGACTATCGGAAACATCATGGCTTTGCGTCAGGGCAATGTTAAACGTATGTTGGCCTTCTCGGGTATATCACACGCCGGATTTATGTTAATG
>JBIIXM010000042.1:0-9215 GCA_044338435.1 Flavobacterium sp.
TCATTCAAATAAATGGTATTCTTTTTCGGCACAAACTCATCGCCGTTTTTTTTACCGCCGTGACCGGTAGTGATATAACGCAATTTGATATTTTTCATCGGTTGGTCAAGGGTAAAACTGACTTCCAGCCCTTTTTCGTTGTTGAACATAGTGCCGTATTCTTGTCCGGCCATTTCCATAATATTATTGGTGCAAAACAAAGGCACTATTCGAGTAGGCTTGGTCTTTGATTCGCCTTCGGAATGGATGGTAATATTCGCGGATACTTTATGACCGCCTTTGTCGTAATTCCCAATGTTGATGCCAATCCAAACTTCTTTACCACTCAATAAAGGCAGCAAGTCGGAGATATCCTGTCGGTACAAAACGTTTTCTGCCCAAGTTTTGTCTTTCAATTCTAAATAATTGTATTGCTTCACACCGAAAGGTGTAAAAAAGCGCATCAATTCCACTACCGGATTGTACTGCTCGGTAGCCACTACGCCTTGGTATTCTTTGCCGTTTCCGTTGGTATAAATTGGCAGTGTTTTGGCGCCGTTTTGTAATCCGTCTAAGAAAGACAGGGCTTTGTCGGTCGGAATCATAAAAAAAGAACCGGTTCTGTCGTAAGCATCTCCGTTAGATTGTTCGGTAACATCGGCAAAAATTTGGCTGCCGATTGTAATTTCGGGGAATTTCACTTTTCGCACCGCTATGGTTCCGTTGGCAAATCGCAAAATACTGTCATTCGATTTCGATTCGTTGGAAAAGTTAATCACTTGGTCTTTAAAAATTGAGATAGTGGTAAATCGACTTTTCCACAATAAATCTTTATAAGTTAACGCGTCTACTTTTTGGGTTTTCAATTCGTTGTTGCGTATTGCTTTAAGGTTGTCGATTGTAATGGCGCTAATCACAAAATTGCTGTTGCGCACCATTTCCAAAACCAAACCTAAGTTTTGTCCCAATATGGTTGGTGCGCCTTTGATTTTCAAGTCATCAGTATACCAAAACTCGATGGTGTTAGAGTTGACAATGGTTTTGGCCTTCTTACAAGTGTAGCCTAATATTTTCTTAGTTTCCGGCAAATATTCAAAGGTTTGTTTGTTCAATGAAGTGCTGTCTTTCATATAAATTGCCTTATCAATGCTCAGAATAGCAAATTGTTGAAAGGAAGACGATACCCTGTCGATAACAGTGAATTCTTGCGGGTAATTCGTCACCGTCAAGTCTTTAGCTTTATTGTAGACTTTTGTTAATGAAGCATTCGTTTCTACTACAATGGGGTCTTGTCCTTCGATTATAGTTCCGTTCGAGCTTCTTTGATAGGTGATTCGATAGTTTTGAGCAGAAATAACGCCTGAAAAACCCAGTAAAAAAATAAAAAGTAAATTTTTCATTACAAATAATTTTATTAATAAAGTAAAATTCTTACTTTAGTTAAAAATTTAGTACTGTGAAAGAAGATTTTCTTCATTATGTATGGCAATATAAGAAGTTTGATTTTCCTAACCTAACAACGGTTTCGGGAGAAAAGGTTACCGTTGTTCATACCGGTCAGTATTTACAAAAAGCCGGACCGGATTTTTTCAATGCTCAAATCATTATAGACAATCAAAAATGGGCAGGTAATGTTGAAATTCATGTCAAGTCATCCGATTGGTATTTGCACCAACATGAACAAGACGATCAGTACAACAATGTTATATTACACGTGGTTTGGGAACATGATGTGCCTATTTTCAGAAAAGACAATTCGGTTATTCCGACGGTTTCGCTTAAAAGTTTTGTGTCGAAAGCTGTCTTGCAACAGTATTTAGCATTAACCACACCCAAATCCTGGATTTTTTGCGAAAGCCAAATTCGGTTAATCGATACTTTTGTTGTGAAAAATTGGTTGGAGCGGTTGTTCTTTGAACGATTAGAAAGCAAAGCTGTTCCGATAAAAACTTTATTAGCTGCCACCAACAACGATTGGGAAGCGGTGTTGTTTTACAGCTTGGCCAAAAACTTCGGACTGAATACCAATGGAGAAATTTTTTTCAAAGCACTTCAGTCGATTCCGTTTGCGGTTATACGAAAAGAAAGTTTTGAGTTACAAAACCTGGAAGCGTTGTTTTTTAGTCAGCTGGATTTGCTGTCAGAGGCTGCAGAAGATGCTTATGCGAAGGATTTGCGGGGTAGGACATCTTATCTCACGCAAAAATATCGCTTAAAAAAAACTTGGGTTGAACCAGTGCAGTTTTTCCAACATCGCCCTGATAATTTTCCAACCATTCGATTGGCGCAATTGGCCATGTTGTATCATTTGCAGCAAAATTTGTTTGCTAAAATTATAGCGGCAGCATCGATGAACGATTTGTATGAGTTATTTAATTCAGGCGTTTCTGCTTATTGGGAAAATCACTATCAATTGGATAAAGTCAGTCCCGCCAAAAAAAAGCGCTTGTCCAAAAGCTTTATTGATTTGCTGGTTATGAATACCATATTCCCGATTCAATTTGCCTATGCGGAAAGTCTGGGAAAAGAAATTTCGGAATCACTGGTACAACTCCTGCAAACAATACCGCCGGAAAAGAATATTGTCATTGAAAAGTTTGCTAATTTTGGCATTACTGCCGAAAGTGCTTTTGAAACCCAATCGCTTTTGCAACTAAAGAACAATTATTGCTGTAAAGGAAGGTGTTTGCAGTGTGCTGTCGGAGTACATCTTTTAAAGGAGTAATGAATAAAAATTTCAAAAGCTTACCCAAACAATAATTATAACCCTATGTGGTAAAAAAATACAATACAATGTCACCCATCATCCAACTCAAATATTTCTTTGAAAAACATGGTTTTCACGTTTCCTCTCGCTTGGCCGATAAATTAGGTATGCGGGCTTCCAACGTGCGACTGTTTTTTATTTATATCTCATTTGTAACAGCCGGTTTGGGTTTTGGGATTTACTTAACCTTAGCTTTTTGGCTCAAATTGAAAGATTTGATTCGGGGTAAAAGAACCTCAGTTTTTGATTTATAACGTATGCGTCAGTCTAATTCCATTTGGGCAACATTTTTACATTATTCGAAAAGCCAGCGAATCGGAATTATTTTGCTGTTTGGACTCATAGTGCTTTGTCAAAGTTTTTATGTGATTCACGATTTTAAATCCGAGGAGTTGAATACTGCAGAAGCCCAGAAATGGCTAGCTCATCAGTCAGTGGTAGATAGTTTAAAATCGCAGTCTTATAACGTAAAGCCGACTATTTATCCGTTCAATCCTAATTTTATAACCGATTTTAAAGGATATAAGCTCGGGATGTCAGTAGCGGAAATCGATCGATTATTGGCCTACCGAAAGCAAAACAAGTTTGTCAATTCAGCTGCAGAATTCCAAGCGGTCACCAAGGTTTCTGATTCGTTGCTCAACGCCATATCTCCCTATTTTAAGTTCCCGGATTGGGTGAATAACAAAAAAGAGTATACTACATCAACCGCTAAACCAGCATTTAACAAGCCTGAAAAGATAGTTGTTGTTGATATCAATCAAGCTACTAAAGCAGATTTGATGAAAGTCTACGGTATAGGAGATAAGATTTCAGATCGTATTTTGGACTATAAAAATAAGCTCGGTGCGTTTGTATCGATGGAACAACTCGATGATGTTTGGGGTTTGTCGCCCGAAGTTATTGCCAAACTCAACCAAAACTTTGAGGTAAAATCCACTGCAGGAATTCAGAAAATTAACATTAACAACGCTTCAATCAAAGAGTTATCACAGTTTCCGTTTTTCAAGTATGCTTTGGCCAAAGAAATAGTCGTTTTTCGTAGTATGAATGGCGATATCAAAACTGAGGATTTGTCAAAAATTAAAGGATTTCCTGTCGATAAAATAAAAATAATTGCTTTATATTTGGAATTCTAAAAAAATAGCTAAGAAAAACAGTTTTATTTACTATGAATTCAACATACTTTACGGAAGAGCACGAGTTGTTCAGGAAGAGTTTGCAAGATTTTTTGCAAAAAGAGGTGGTACCACACATTGAAAAATGGGAAAAGACCGGAACAATTGAACGTTTTATTTGGAAGAAGTTTGGTGATATGGGCTTTTTCGGATTGACTTACCCTGAAGCTTACGGCGGGATGAATTTGGATTTGTTTTACACCGTAGTGTTTTTAGAAGAACTTCAAAAAATAAAATCGTCGGGTTTTGCGGCTGCCATGTGGGCGCATGCTTATTTGGCCATGACGCATTTGAATGCGGAAGGCGATGAGAGAATTAAACAAGAGTATTTAGCGCCCAGTATAGCCGGTGATAAAATCGGAGCCTTGTGTTTGACTGAGCCTTTTGGCGGAAGCGATGTGGCCGGAATGCGAACTACGGCAGTTAAAAATGGCGATAAATATGTGATTAACGGTTCTAAAACCTTTATCACTAATGGTGTTTATGCGGATTACTATGTAGTAGCTGCGAAAACCAGTCCGGACTTAGGTAACAAAGGCGTCAGTATATTTTTAGTAGACACAGCTACTAAAGGCATCAGTGCTACCAAATTGGACAAATTGGGTTGGAGAGCTTCGGATACGGCAGAAATTTCTTTTGACAATGTGGAAATTCCTGTAGCCAATTTAATGGGTGAAGAAGGAAAGGGTTTTCCGTATATCATGCAGCACTTTGCTTTGGAGCGATTGATTATGGCGATTAATGCCCACGCTCGAGCGGAATATGCTATCAACTATACCTTGGAATACATGTCGCAACGCGAAGCTTTCGGTAGATCTATTGATAAGTTCCAAGCCTTGCGTCATGCGATGGTAGATAATGCAACTGAAGTAGAGCACTGTAAAATTTTCAATTATGCGGCAGTCGCTAGATTGAATCAAGGCGAATATGTGGTTAAAGAAGCTACTATGGCCAAGTTGAAATCGACTAAGGTAGCAGATGAAGTGATTTACAGTTGCTTGCAAATGTTGGGCGGTTATGGTTATATGGAAGAATATCCGTTGGCGCGCTTGTTAAGGGACAGTCGTTTAGGGCCGATTGGCGGCGGAACTTCTGAAATCTTGAGAGAGATTTTGTCCAAATTGATTATAGACAATAAAAGCTATCAGCCGGCGGTTAAATAATGAGAAATAAGGGATTAGGGAAAAGGGATAAGTAAAAAGTCATTTCAACTTATCCCTTTTGTCTTTTCACTTGTCCCTTACTTTCGCGTGAGGGATGGCAGAGGAAATCCTTTTACGTAGTAAAAGATTGCAACGTACAGCCCGACGGTGGCTGTGTGAATGGATTCTATTCAAGATGATGGCTGTAGCCACCGGCACGCCCAAAAAATAATTTACAATTTATCATTGCTTCGCCTATTCGCAAAACAAATTGAAATTTGTTTGCTCGAGTCAAAATTATTGTTACTTTTGCACCCACTAAATGAGAGGAGGTGTCTAAATTATGTTGATTATACCAATTAAAGACGGAGAAAACATTGATAGAGCATTAAAGCGCTACAAGAGAAAATTCGATAAAACCGGAACTGTAAGACAACTTAGAGCGCGTCAGGCGTTTACTAAGCCATCAGTAGTGAGAAGAGCACAAATTCAAAAAGCTGCTTATATTCAAACATTGAGAGACAATTTAGAAGGATAAGTTAATTTCCTGATAAGATACAACCGCTGATCATTAAAGTTTTTTAACTTTGAGGTCAGCGGTTTTTTTTATGGAAAGTAGTAAGGCTAAATTTCGGGATTATTTGGGTTTGGAGAAAAACTATTCTCCGCATACGGTAACCGCGTACTTGAACGACTTGGATTTTTTTCAGGCTTTTTTGAAAGGCACTTTTGAGGATGATGATTTAATTCGCGTCAACTACAATCAAATTCGTGCTTGGATAGTTTCGTTGTCTGATGACGGTGTATCTAATAGTTCTATTAACAGAAAGATATCTTCTTTAAAATCGTTTTACAAATTCTTGCTCAAGACCAAGCAAATCGAAACGAGTCCGTTGCTTAAGCACAAAGCCTTGAAATCTCCCAAAAAGCTTCAAATCCCGTTTTCGGAAAAAGAGTTGGATTTGGTGCTCAATCAAATTGTGTATCCGGAGGGTTTTGAAGGTGTGCGCGACAAGTTGGTGGTGGATTTGTTTTACACTACCGGTATTCGACGCGCAGAGCTGATAGGACTAAAGTTGCACAATGTTGATTTGTCCAACGGAACAATAAAAGTGTTAGGGAAGAGAAATAAGGAAAGAATCATTCCTATTTTGCCTGTGGTTCAAAATCAGATTAGGATTTATTTGGACGAAAGGTCACGTTTACAGAGAATTATCGATGATGACTCTTTTTTTCTATTGTTAAAAGGCGTTAAATTGAACGATTCGTTTGTTTATCGGCTAATAAATTATTACTTTAGTAATGTCTCAGAGAAGGTAAAAAAGAGTCCGCATATTTTAAGACATACATTTGCGACGCATCTTTTGAATCATGGGGCAGATATTAATTCGGTTAAAGAATTATTAGGACATTCCAGTTTGGCTTCTACCCAAGTCTATACACATAGTAGTTTAGCAGAGCTAAAAAAAATCTACGGTAGTGCGCATCCCAGAAACCAAAAATAATTCGACCATGTTTAATCAATAAAAATAGTATTATGAAGGTAAATGTTCATGCAGTAAACTTTACTGTCGACAGAAAGCTGGTTGATTTTATCAATGAAAGATTAGGTAAACTCGAAAAATTCTACGACAAAGTCGTTTCTTCAGATGTTTTTTTGAAGGTAGACAACACCAGTGAGAAGGAAAATAAAATTGTAGAGGTGAAAATTCATGTTCCCGGAGATGATTTTGTGGTAAAAAAACAATGTAAAACTTTTGAGGAAGCGGTAGAATTATCCTCAGAATCCTTGGAGCGATTATTGGTAAAAAGGAAAGAAAAAATCAGAGCACATACCTAAGATGAAAATTTTTTCAAAAATGTTTTGATTAAAAGATAAAATGCCTACATTTGCAGTCCGTTAGAAATAGCGGACTTTTTTTATTGTTGCCGGTGTAGCTCAGTTGGCTAGAGCAGCTGATTTGTAATCAGCAGGTCGTGGGTTCGAGTCCCTCCATCGGCTCAGTTCTTTTATAGTATTGAAAATAAAAAGGTTAGGGGAGATACTCAAGCGGCCAACGAGGGCGGACTGTAAATCCGCTGATTACATCTTCGCAGGTTCGAATCCTGCTCTCCCCACTAACTTTGAATAGGAATTTATCCGAGATTTTGCTTTCGAGTAAATTCAGATTTAAAGCTTGAATAAGGCAACGCCTTATGAGGATTATCACTTAAAAGGCGGTATTCTAAAATTGGAAATTCAACCATGTGTTGATTGTCTATGATAATTGGGATTTAGGAATAAGGGTTTAGAGGTTTCTGAATTCTGAAGTCTAAACTTCTGAACACACTAGCCGACTTAGCTCAGGGGTAGAGTGCTTCCTTGGTAAGGAAGAGGTCACGGGTTCAAATCCCGTAGTTGGCTCAAAAATGTAAAATTTGAACACTAATATATAAACTAAGATTAAAAATTAAGTAAAATGGCAAAAGAAAATTTTAATCGTTCGAAACCACACTTAAATATAGGTACTATCGGACACGTAGATCACGGAAAGACTACTTTAACTGCAGCTATCACTAAAGTATTGTCTGATGCTGGTTATTGTCAAGCGAAATCATTTGATCAAATTGATAACGCTCCGGAAGAAAAAGAAAGAGGTATTACTATCAACACTTCACACGTTGAGTACGAAACAGCTAACCGTCACTACGCTCACGTTGACTGTCCAGGTCACGCGGATTACGTTAAGAACATGGTTACTGGTGCTGCTCAAATGGACGGTGCTATCTTAGTAGTAGCTGCTACAGACGGACCTATGCCACAAACACGTGAGCACATCCTTTTAGGGCGTCAGGTAGGTATTCCAAGAATCGTTGTATTCATGAACAAAGTGGATATGGTTGATGATGCGGAATTATTAGAATTAGTAGAAATGGAAATCAGAGACTTATTATCTTTCTATGAGTATGATGGAGATAATGGTCCTGTAGTTCAAGGTTCTGCTTTAGGTGGATTGAACAATGACCCTAACTGGGTACCAAAAATCATCGAATTGATGGAAGCTGTTGACAACTGGATCGAAGAGCCGGTACGTGACAACGCTAAACCATTCTTGATGCCGGTTGAGGACGTATTTACAATTACAGGTCGTGGAACTGTTGCTACAGGTCGTATCGAAACTGGAGTTGCTAATACTGGAGATCCGGTAGAAATCATCGGTATGGGAGCTGACAAATTAACTTCTACTATTACTGGAGTTGAGATGTTCCGTAAAATCCTTGACAGAGGTGAGGCTGGAGATAACGTAGGTCTTTTGTTAAGAGGTATCGATAAAGCTGATATCAAAAGAGGTATGGTTATTTGTAAACCAGGTTCAGTAAAACCACACGCTAAATTCAAAGCAGAGGTTTATATCTTGAAAAAAGAAGAAGGTGGTCGTCACACTCCATTCCACAATAACTACCGTCCACAGTTTTACGTACGTACAACTGACGTAACAGGAGTTATTTCTTTACCAGCTGGTGTAGAGATGGTAATGCCAGGTGATAACTTAACTATTGATGTTGCTTTGTTAAGTCCAATTGCATTAAACGTAGGTTTACGTTTCGCTATCCGTGAAGGTGGTAGAACAGTTGGTGCTGGTCAGGTTACTTCAATCGAAGACTAAATATCAAATTAAATAAATTACCAGTGTCGTTTTTTACAACGACACTGGTTTTTAATGAAACGGGCGTAGTTCAAGGGTAGAATAGCGGTCTCCAAAACCGTTGATGGTGGTTCGAATCCTCCCGCCCGTGCAAAAAAAATATACAATGGCAAAAATTGTTAACTATATATCAGAAGCATTTGAAGAATTGAAAACAAATGTTACTTGGCCGGAATGGGCTGAGGTTCAAAGATACACTATTGTGGTAGCTGTATTTTCAGTTGTTTGTGCTCTAGCTACGTGGGGAGTTGATGAAGCTTGCGCGAAAGTTATTGCTGGATTCTTTACATGGTTAAATTCTTAATATACTGAAATGGCTGATATTAATTTAAAAAAATGGTATGTCGTAAGAGCTGTTAGTGGTCAGGAAAATAAAGTGAAAGCTTATATTGAAACTGAGATTAATAGGTTAGGCATGTCAGATTACATCTCTCAAGTGCTTGTCCCTACTGAAAAAGTGGTT
>JBIIXM010000043.1:0-9110 GCA_044338435.1 Flavobacterium sp.
TTGTTCCCAAAAAAAGTAAAAACAGCGCGTGATACATTTGGTATTTGACACCGGTTTCAAAAGTTACTAATGCTTCTTCGGTCAATTCTTTTTTTAAGGCATGTGCTCCAAATGCGCCCAAAATAATTGCTGTGATTCCTAAAATTAAGGCGGAGCTTATGATTTTTCGTTCCATAGGTTTTGTGTTGTATACTATTCTGCAAATTTATCCGTTATTTCAATTCCAAATCGAAGTAATTTCACTTTTCTTTTATGGCTGACCTTTTTTAAAATTTTATATTTGCAACTTAATTTTCAACTATGAAAAAGATTATTTGGGGCGTTTGCCTATTTGTTTTAGGTTTTTCAAACTTAAGTTTTGGTCAGGCAATTAAATCGGGAGAAAAATTAGTGTATGCCGGCTCCTATAATATGAGCGGATTGATGACGCAATTGGCACAGGTAACCATGAGCACCGAAACCGTATCGACTTCCAAAAATGCCTATTTGCATTTGAGTTGTGAATTGTCTACTTACAGCAAATGGGACTCGTTTTTTAAAATCAGAGACATTTATGAGTCTTATGTTAACCCGGCAAACCTAAAACCCAGTTTGTACAAAAGAAGCATAGACGAAGGCGGCTATACCAAAAAGGAAAAATATGCATTCAAAGGCAACACGGTAAACAGCACTACAAAACGAAAAAATAAACCGGAAACCCAAAAAAAATTCACCATTGGCGCTTCAACCCAAGATGTGATTTCGCTTTTGTATAAAGTCAGAACACTCGATTTCAGCAAATTCAAAGTGGGACAAACCCAAAACCTAATGATTGTTTTTGATGAAAAGCAAATTCCGGTTACCCTTAAATTTATGGGGAAGGAAACCGTAAACGCGGGTAATTTGGGTAAAAAAGAATGTTACAAATTGTCTATCAGCGCCAAAACCGATGCTTTAAAAGGCAAAGACAAAAACCTGATTTGGCTGACCGCTGATGCTAACAAAATTCCGGCGCTCTTAAAATTCAGCATTCCTGTCGGCACCGGACAATTAACACTAACGTCTGCCTCGGGCATTTAAAACTAATCTCATGAGAAAACTATTTTTAATCTTATCCGTTGTTTTTGGTGTTTTAGGTATTGCCTTTACCATATTGCCACTCGACACTTTAGCCTTTTTACCTATCGGATTAGCATTGGTATTTGGTTTACTATCCTTAAAACAATCTGAAGACAGTGAGAAGAAATTCCCTAAAATCATTTTAACAATTGCCGCATTATGCTCAGCTGTAGTATTAGGCAAAACTTTGTTGGTTAAAGACGAAGTAGCCACTGACACCCAATTCGAACAACAAAAAATCGAAACCAAACAAGAAGCCAAAAAGGAACTCGAAGAACTCGAAGGCTTAGAATAACTGAAAGTCCATCCGAAACTATGGGCTTTTTTGTTAGAATCAAATTCATACATTTGTGACCAACAACAAACAAACGCATGAGACAGATTTTAATTATCGGTGCCGGTCGTTCCGCATCGTCCCTGATACAATACCTTTTAAACAAATCCAACGAAGAAAATTTACACCTAACCATAGGCGATTTGTCGTTGGAATTGGCGCAACGCAAAACCAATAACCATCCCAACGCTACGGCCATTGCGCTCGACATCAACAACGCAGCACAACGCCAAGCCGAAATCCAAAAAGCCGACATCGTAATTTCCATGTTGCCGGCGCATATGCATATTGAAGTCGCCAAAGATTGCGTGACGTTCCAAAAAAATATGGTTACGGCTTCCTATATTTCCGATGCCATGCAAAGCTTAGATGCCGAAGTCAAAGCCAAAGGCTTGGTTTTTATGAACGAAATCGGACTCGATCCGGGCATCGACCACATGAGTGCAATGAAAGTCATAGACGACATCAAGGCCAAAAGCGGCAAAATGATTTTATTTGAATCCTTTTGCGGTGGTTTGGTAGCACCCGAAAGCGACACCAATTTGTGGAACTACAAATTCACTTGGGCACCGCGCAATGTAGTCCTGGCCGGTCAAGGCGGCGCTTCCAAATTCATCCAAGAAGGCAAATACAAATACATCCCGTACCACAAATTGTTCCGCAGAACCGAGTTCTTAGAAGTAGAAGGCTACGGCAGATTTGAAGGCTACGCCAACCGCGATTCGCTCAAATACCGCAGTGTGTATGGCTTAGACGATGTACTGACGTTATACCGCGGCACGATACGTCGTGTTGGCTTTTCCAAAGCTTGGAACATGTTTGTGCAATTGGGCATGACCGATGACACTTATGTCATGGAAGACTCAGAAAACATGAGCTACCGCGATTTCATCAATTCGTTCCTACCGTATTCACCAACCGATTCGGTGGAAATCAAAACCCGATTGCAATTGGGTATTGAACAGGACGACATCATGTGGGACAAACTCCTCGAACTCGATTTGTTCAACCCGAATAAGAAAGTCGGACTCCAAAATGCCACACCGGCGCAAATCCTCGAACGCATCCTAAACGACAGCTGGTCGCTACAACCCGAAGACAAAGACATGATTGTAATGTACCACAAATTCGGCTACGAAATCAATGGCGAAAGAAAACAAATCGACTCCAAAATGGTCTGCATCGGCGACGACCAAACCTATACCGCTATGGCCAAAACCGTAGGTTTACCGGTAGCTATGGCAACCTTGCAAATACTAAATGGCAACATCAAAACGCCGGGTGTACAACTGCCCATCCGTCCTGAAGTGTATAACCCAATCTTAAAAGAATTGGAAACCTTCGGCGTGATTTTTAAAGAAACCGAAATGCCATATGTAGGCTACAATCCGGATCGATTGTTAGGGAATTAATAGAGTGAGTGAGTCATTGGGAGCGAGTGGTTCGGGCGTTTTTGCCCCGAAGCCTCGGGGGTAATTCCTGCTGTCCGTTTTACTTCGTGCCACTCCCATCAGGGCTAGAGAGGTTTCCGTTTTCTTTTCAGCGAACAATAATATAAAACCAAAATCTTAATTGATTTTGGTTTTTTTGTTTTAAACATAAAGTAAATCACTATTTTTACTTTAAAAATTTGAGTAATAAAAATCAATCAACTACAAATATTCGATATTAATAGGAGCAAGCCCGGTGGGCTTGAGGTACACAAGCTTTAGCTTGTTTTATTAGTCTAAAATACAACACCTATGAAAATTAATCAACTACAAATAGAGATAGACGGTATAGACAAAGAAATCCTCCGCGACCTTATGGAAGATGCCAGAAAGCCCATTTTACAAATCGCCAATAAAATCGGGATTTCCGGCGCGGCGATTCACCAACGTTTGCGCAAACTCGAAGAAGCCGGTGTGATTTCGGGCTCTAAAGTGGTGATAGACAATAAAGTTTTAGGTTATAAAACCATGGCCTTCATTGGCATTTATTTAGACAAAGCTTCGAGCAATGCCGACGCCGTAAGAGAACTCAAAAAAATTCCCGAAGTCCTGGAATGTCATTACACCACCGGAAACTGGAGCATCCTAATCAAAATTATTTGCCGCGACAACGAACACCTGATGCAATTGCTCAACAAAAAAATCCAACCCATTGAAGGTGTTTCGAGAACGGAGACTTTTATTTCTTTAGAACAGCAGTTGGAACGACAGATACAGCTTTAATTGTGGGTTGCGAGTTACGGGTTTAAGGTTGTAGGTTGTAGGTTTCGTCAGTTCGAGTGGTTTTCACGGAACGCAGTGGAGTGAAAATTGTATCGAGAACCGTTGCTTAGACATTGCTTCTCGATACAATTTACAACTATAAAAACTTCCGTTTTCATAGTTATAAATCACTCGAAGTGACGTAAAAAGGAAATGTCGATTTAAATAGACTCTAGAATACAACTAAACTCGTCAGTTCGAGTGGTTTTTGTGGAGTGCAACGGAACAAAAAAATTGACCCGAGGCTTTAGCCGAATTGAGCGAAGCACACGAGGCGAAGCCGACTGCCGAAGGAAATCGACCCGAGCGCAGCGAACTGAGCGTGAGCTAGAACTTTTGCTTACAAGTACACTTATTGCTTCTCTCTAGCCCCGAGTGAAGAGGTTACCGCGTAACCCGAAAAGCGGGAAAACGCCCCGAAGCTTCGGGGTGAATAAAGCCCAAGCCTCCTGCCTGTCGGCAGACAGGTTCGCTCCCAAATGAAAAACCCGCTACTTTCGTAACGGGTTTGTTTTTATTCGTCTCTGGAACCTCCAAATACTTGCAACGCCCAATATAATAGCGAGGCTAATGCGCCAATCGCGGCGACTACATACGTTCGGGCGGCCCATTTTAAGGCATCTTCGGCACCGGCGTATTCTTGCTGGCTGACCATATTTTTATTTTTCAACCAAGCCAAAGCACGGTTACTCGCATCGTACTCAACCGGCAAAGTGATAAAACTAAAAGCTGTGGCTACAGCCATCAAGAGTAATCCGGCTACAGCTATATAATATCCAAGACCTAAACCGGATGCAGCGCCTAAAATCAAACCTCCGATAATTAACCATTGTGACATACCTGAAGCTACATTTACAATCGGCACCAACTGCGAGCGCAACTGTAACATATTATAGGCCGTGGCGTGTTGTACGGCATGACCGCATTCGTGTGCAGCTACGGCGGCAGCGGCGGCATTGCGTTGGTTGTAAACGCCTTCGCTTAAGTTAACCGTTTTGTCGGTTGGATTATAATGGTCTGTCAATTGGCCCGGTGTAGAAATCACTTTTACATCGTATATGCCGTGATCGTGTAGCATTTGAGTGGCAATTTCGGCACCACTCATACCATTGCGCAACTGCAAATGGGAATACTCCTCAAACTTGCTTTTGAGTTTTGAACTTACCGCAAAACTCACCACAGCAATCAAACCGATTAAAATATAATAGCCTAACATAATTTCTTAATTTAAGTTGCTAAACTTGCTTCAAAAGGTGCGCCAAAGCCAAACCAATGACAGCTTGTCACTACAACAAAGTAATTCCGAATACAAAACGATTGTTCCCTGATTCTCCAATATTATTTAAAACGCTACCGAATTCCGAATCATAACGTCCGCGAGTTAAGGCAAATTCATAACCGGCGTTGACTTTTACTTCGAAACTCGATTTTTTAAACAAGTACATCGAAACTGAAGGACCGAAATACAACATTTGATTGGTAAAATTTACGTGCCCGCTGTTGTTGTTCGGTTCTAAATCGTTTAAATCAATAGTGTTGTTTTTCGAGTAAATGTCGTATTGACTGCCCATATAAGCTAAGGAAAGTCCGGTGGTTAAGGCAAACTTCTCTTGGTTTACCACATTGTAATGCACTCTGACACGGGTGTTGAAGCCGCGGTATTTCATTTCATTATTGCCTTCTTCCGGTTTGGCAAACAAAAAACCAAACTCAACATCGCCGGAATACTGCTTGCCGAAGAAATTCAACCCAAAAGTCAATTCGGGTACAAAACTGTCCAACTCCGGCAAATTGGCATTGCTGAGTTTTTTGTTGAGATTCATGTTGTCGTTAATATTGGCGTTGAAACCGATGTAACCGTCTACTTTGACTTTCTTGGTTTTAGTAGAATCGGTTGATTTTTCCTGACTAAATCCGATAAAAGAAGACAAAAGAACTACTGCAAATACTACTTTTTTCATAAGGTTTGTTTTTAAGTTATTCAAAAATAAAAAGAGATGCTACTGCTAAAAATTGATTTAACGTTTTGTTGGCTAATGGTGAAGATAAAGAGTAAAAAGGGAAAAGGGATAAGGGAAAAGTTGGTTCACTTTTCCCTTATCCCTTTATACTTATCCCTCAAATTATTACCCAACCAAGTTAATCACTTTGCCAGGAACGATAATGACTTTATTCGGTGCTCGACCATCTAATTGTTTGATGGTACGTTCGTCGGCCATAACAATCTCTTGGATTTGCTGTACGGTTAAATCCAATGGCAATTTAATCGTAAAACGCATTTTGCCGTTAAACGAAACCGGATATTCTTTTTCGGATTCTACCAAATATTTGTCTTCACAAATCGGGAACGGTACAGTTGAAATTGAGCCTTCATTTCCTAATTGACTCCACAATTCTTCCGCAATATGTGGCGCATAAGGAGAAATTAAAACCGCCAATGGTTCTAATATCGCTCTGTGGTTACACTTCATTTGCGCCAATTCATTCACACAAATCATAAACTGCGACACCGAAGTATTGAACGAGAAGTTCTCGATGTCTTCCGTCACTTTTTTGATGGTTTTGTGGAGCGATTTGTACATATCGGCTGTTGGTTCATCGTTAGTCACAATCAAACCGTTATCGTCAAAATACAAACGCCATAGTTTTTTTAAGAAGCCTGACACTCCGGTGATTCCCGCGGTATTCCATGGTTTGGCTTGTTCTAACGGACCAAGGAACATTTCGTATAAACGCAAAGTGTCGGCGCCATAATCGTTACAAATATCATCGGGATTAACCACGTTGTATTTGGATTTCGACATTTTTTCGACTTCGCGACCTACAATGTATTTGCCGTTTTCCAAGATGAATTCGGCATCTTTATAATCTGAATATAGAGGATGACTTTTGAAGGCTTCGATATCTAATTCATTGGTGATATCATTGATGACAGACAAGTCAACATGTATTGGATGCACTTTTTCACCCGAAATTAATCCTTTTGAATATAATTTTTTAGAATCTTCAGAGCGATACACAAACGCACTCATCCCCAAAATCATCCCTTGATTGATCAATTTTTTGAACGGTTCTTCGGTTGGGGAGAAACCTTTGTCTTTTAAAAATTTATTCCAAAAACGCGAGTATAACAAATGGCCGGTGGCGTGTTCGCTTCCGCCTATGTATAAATCTACGTTTTCCCAATATTTTAGGGCATCAGCTGAGGCAAATTCGCCTTCATTGTGCGCGTCCATATAACGCATCCAATACCACGAACTGCCTGCCCAACCCGGCATGGTGTTGAGTTCTAAAGGATAAACTCCGTTTGAAGATTGCCCTTCGACTGCGCTCAGGGTGACAAGTTCATTAGAAACTATTTTGTTATTTACCGTATCCCAAGCCCAATTGGTTGCGTTGCCTAATGGCGGCTGACCGTCTTCGGTAGGCAAATACTTTTCTACTTCGGGCAACACGATGGGCAAATGTTTCGAATCAATCATTTGCGGCAAACCGTTGACATAATACACCGGAAACGGCTCGCCCCAATAACGCTGGCGAGAGAAGACAGCGTCGCGCAAACGGTAATTGGTTTTGCCTTTTCCTTGTCCGATTTGCTCCAACGCTTCGATGGCTTTTTTAGTGCCTTCTTTGTAGCCCAAGCCATTTAGGAAATCAGAATTCACCAATTCAAATCCTTCTTTGGCGGCGAAGGCTTCTTGCGAAATATCTTGGTTGAAAATGTTTTTGATTTCGGGCATCCCTCCCGAAGCTTCGGGATGTCCTTTGAAGAAATGGGCAAAAGCGTAATCTCTTTCATCGCCGCAAGGTACAGCCATTACCGCTCCGGTTCCGTAACCGGCTAATACGTAATCGCCTATCCAAACCGGAATCGGTTCTTTGGTAAACGGATGCTCGGCAAAAGCTCCGGTAAAGACTCCGGATATGGTTTTGACATCGGCCATTCTTTCACGTTCTGAACGTTTGGCGGTGGCTTCTACATAAGCTTCCACGGCGGCTTTTTGTTCCGGGGTGGTGATTTGAGAAACCAATTCGTGTTCCGGTGCCAAAGTCATAAAAGTTACACCGAAGATGGTGTCAGGTCTTGTTGTGAAAACCTCAATTTCGTACTTAGTACTTTGTACTTTAAACTTTACAGAGGCTCCGACGGATTTTCCAATCCAGTTTCTTTGACTTTCTTTAATGGATTCGCTCCAATCAATAGTGTCTAAACCTTGTAATAGTCTTTCGGCATAAGCAGAGATTCGCATCGACCATTGGGTCATTTTTTTTCGAATCACTGGATGACCGCCGCGCTCCGAAACACCGTTTACAATTTCATCGTTGGCTAAAACGGTTCCTAAAGCCGGACACCAATTCACCTCGGTTTCGGCTAAATAGGTTAAGCGGTATTGCAATAATATTTTTTGTTGTTGATCGGAGGTAAAAGCCTTCCACTCGGCTGTGGTAAACGGTGCAATATTATCATCGCAAACGGCATTTACTGTAGTATTGCCCTCTTTTTCGAAAATAGCGATTAGCGTGGCAATGTCTTCTGCTTTGTTAGTATCGTTGTTGTACCAAGAGTTGAATAGTTGGATGAAAATCCATTGCGTGTGTTTGTAATAATCGGGATTGGACGTGCGCACTTCTCTGCTCCAATCGAAGGAGAAACCGATTTTGTCCAATTGCTCGCGGTAACGGGCGATGTTTTCACGAGTGGTTTTTTCCGGATGTTGTCCGGTTTGTATGGCGTATTGCTCGGCCGGCAACCCAAAAGAATCATAGCCTTGCGGATGCAATACGTTAAAACCTTTGTGGCGTTTGAAACGCGCTACGATATCGGAAGCGATGTAACCCAGCGGATGCCCAACGTGTAAGCCGGCTCCGGAAGGATACGGAAACATATCGAGTACGTAATACTTTGGTTGTTGGTCTTCAACAGGCTCAGACTGACAGGGCTGTTTTGCCGCAAATGTTTGGTTTTGAGCCCAGTACTGTTGCCATTTGGCTTCGATTTTTTCGTGGAAATATTTCATTCGTCGTTTATATTATTTTAATCGGTCTCATGCAGTCGCTCATCTAGCTCGTGTCATCTTTAAAGTTGCTGAGTCACTGAGTGACTGAGTTGCTGTGTTTTTTGATTCGTTTACTTTTTAGCACCGATTGGAGAGGTTACCTCCGACACTTCGGAGTAACCCGGAAGCGGGAAAATGCCCCGAAGCTTCGGGGTGAAAAATGCCCGAACCATTCGCTCCTAAAAATTTTGAGCGACAAATTTACATTTAATATAATAAAGTTAAAAGTTTGTGCGTTATAAAGGGGAAAAACAATTTTCTTTATTATTTTTACCCCATAAAATACAGTTATGGCATCATCATTTGAAAAGTTTCAGAAACGCAGGGTAATTACCTCTTATTTTTCGGTAGTTTTAAGTATCTTTTTAG
>JBIIXM010000044.1:0-8984 GCA_044338435.1 Flavobacterium sp.
CGTTACATGTCGGAACGTTTTTTACCGGACAAAGCTATTGACGCTTTGGACGAAGCAGGTTCACGGGTACATATCACTAATATTGATGTGCCCAAACAAATCTTGGATTTAGAACGACAATTGGAAGAAGTGCGCGAATTGAAAAATTCTGTGGTTAAAAAACAGAAATACGAAGAAGCCGCTAAATTGCGTGACGATGAAAAACGCTTGGAAAAAGACTTGGCCATTGCACAAGAACAATGGGAAGAAGAATCGAAAAGCAACCGAATCCGCGTTACGGAAGACAACGTTGCCGATGTAGTTTCGATGATGACCGGTATACCGGTAAATCGTATCGCTCAAACGGAAAGCAATAAATTGGCGCACTTACCGGAATTGATTAAAGGTAAAGTAATCGGCCAGGACGAAGCAGTAACTAAAATTGCCCGTTCCATCCAACGCAATCGCGCGGGATTGAAAGACCCGAATCGCCCGATTGGTTCGTTTATTTTCCTCGGGTCAACCGGTGTTGGGAAAACACAATTGGCCAAAGTATTAGCGAAAGAATTATTCGATTCAGAAGATGCGTTAATCCGTATCGACATGAGTGAATACATGGAAAAATTTGCCATTTCTCGTTTAATCGGAGCGCCTCCGGGTTATGTAGGTTACGAAGAAGGCGGTCAATTGACCGAAAAAGTGCGCAGAAAACCATACTGTGTGGTATTGTTAGACGAAATCGAAAAAGCGCATCCTGACGTTTTCAACATGATGTTACAAGTGTTAGACGATGGTTACTTGACGGATAGTTTGGGTCGTAAAATCGACTTTAAAAACACCATCATCATCATGACGTCTAACGTTGGAGCGCGTCAGTTGAAAGACTTCGGACAAGGGGTTGGTTTCGGTACTTCTGCAAAAGTGGCACAAGCCGACGAACATTCGAAAAGTGTGATTGAAAACGCTTTGAAGAAAACCTTCGCGCCTGAATTCTTGAACCGAATCGACGACGTAATTGTATTCAATCCGTTAGAGAAACACGACATCGATTTGATTATCGAAATCGAATTGAAAAAATTATACGCTCGCATCGAAGAGTTAGGCTACAAGTTGAATTTATCCGACAAAGCCAAAGCATTCATCGCCGAGAAAGGTTTCGATAAACAATTTGGTGCGCGTCCGTTAAAAAGAGCCATTCAAAAATACGTGGAAGATGCCTTGGCTGAAGAAATCATCACTTCGAAAATTGCCTCCGGAGACGAAATCTTTATGGACTTAGACGAAATTGCACAAGAGTTGACCGTGACGATTAACAAAGCGGAAAAACCGACTAAATAAGACTTTTTAATCTTTTACAAGCCACAAATCACAAGAATTCCCGCCTTTTATCCGTGTGAATTTCTGTAATTTGTGGCTTAAATTTTTATAAAATGCCACAAAATAAAATCATTTTAGGTTCAGAAGAATGGTGTTCGTTTCCGGAACTTGGTATTCCGGCCATCAAAGCCCGTGTGGATTCGGGTGCCAAAACATCGGCTTTACACGCCATCAATATCGCACCTTTTGTAAAAGAAGGCGAAAATTGGGTGAAGTTCGACATCAATCCGATTCAGAACAACCTAAAAACCGTTATCCATTGCGAAGCCAAACTCATTGACAAACGCATCGTTAAAAGTTCGAGTGGTTTTCGTGAACAACGCTATGTGATTCAAACACAGCTTAAAATTGGCGACGATGTTTGGACCATAGAAATGACGTTAACCAATCGAGATTCTATGGGATTCCGAATGTTATTGGGGCGCGAAGCCATGAGTGGCAGAATATTAGTCGACCCTGAACAAAAATATTTACTGGGACAAACTACCACCGAAAGTCTGAAAGATTTATACCAAAATGCCATCGCCAACAAATCCGGTTTGCGCATTGGTGTTTTAGCCAGTAATCCGGAATTGTACAGTAACAAACGCATTATGGAAGCCGGGGAAATGCGTGGTCACGAAATGCATTTCCTAAACATCAAAGAGTGTTATATGAAGCTCGATGCCGTAAAGCCCGAAATTCATTACCGCGGTGGTAAAATATTGGATAATTTTGACGCTATTATCCCGAGAATTCGACCAAGTATTACCTTTTATGGTTGCGCCTTGACACGACAGTTTGAAGCGATGAAAGTTTTCTGTTTGAATTCGGCCGCCGCCATTACACAATCGCGTGACAAATTATTTTCCTTGCAATTGTTGTTGCACCACGGCGTGGACATTCCGACTACCGGTTTTGCCAATTCGCCCTTAGACACGGATGATTTGATTAAGATGGTAGGTGGTTCTCCTTTGATTGTGAAGTTGTTAGAAGGTACTCAAGGAAAAGGTGTCGTTTTAGCCGAAACCAAAAAAGCGGCCGAATCGGTAATCAATGCTTTTAAGAGTTTGAACGCCAATATTTTGGTGCAAGAATTCATCAAAGAAGCCAATGGGAAAGATTTGCGTTTGTTTGTAGTAGACGGGAAAGTGGTAGCGGCCATACAACGTGAAGCGGCTGCGGGTGAATTCAGAGCCAATATTCACATGGGTGGCACGGCATCGGTAATCAAACCTACTCCGGAGGAAAAGAAAATCGCCATCAAAGCAGCCAAAGCCATGGATTTAAAAGTGGCTGGCGTAGATATCATTCGTTCTTCGAAAGGGCCATTATTATTAGAAGTGAATTCTTCTCCCGGACTCGAAGGCATAGAAGGCGCGACAAACAAAGACATCGCCGGAGAAATGATTAAGGCGATTGAGAAGAATTTCAAACGACAATTCGAAATAAAAACAGAGATCAATAATGAACTAAAAATTCCAAATGAATAAAAACCGACTCGAAGCTTTCAGCGATGGCGTATTGGCCATTATCATTACCATTATGGTATTGGAATTTAAAGTGCCGAATGATACAACTTTTGCCTCGGTTATTCCGTTGTTTCACAAGTTTCTGAGTTATATCTTGAGCTTCATTTATGTCGGTATTTATTGGAACAACCACCATCATATGATGCATACCGTAAAACGCGTTAACGGCACTATCCTTTGGGCGAATTTGCATTTATTGTTTTGGTTATCGTTAATTCCGTTTACCACGGCTTGGATTGGTGAACATCACTTTGCTCCTTTTCCGATGATGTTGTATGGTATGATTTTATTGATGAATGCCATCGCTTATTTTATTTTACAACGTGTTATTTTGAAACACCACGGTAAAGATTCTGTTTTATCCAAAGCTATCGGAAAAGATTATAAAGGGAAAGCTTCAATAGTTTTATACATTATAGCTGTATTATCCTCAAAATATTACACTGAAATCTCCGGTGCGCTATACATTTTAGTAGCACTGATTTGGCTGGTTCCTGACAAAAGAATTGAAAAAATCCTGAACAAAGACAATTAAACCAACAACAAATGAATCTACTCTCTCAAATTATCATCGGATTGATTGCTGTATTGCATGTTTACATTCTTTGGCTGGAAATGTTTGCTTGGACTACTCGTGCCAAAAAGGTATTCAAAACCATACCCGAAGACCAGTTTGAAAAGACCAAAGTATTGGCTGCCAATCAGGGTTTGTACAACGGCTTTCTCGCTGCGGGATTGATTTGGTCGTTACTGATTTGTGAGGCAACTTGGAGTAAAAACGTGGCCGTCTTCTTTTTGGGCTGTGTACTTGTAGCCGGCATTTATGGCGCGTTAACGGCTTCCAAAAGAATATTTTTTGTACAAGCCGTTCCGGCTCTTTTGGGATTGTTGAGTTTACTCTTCTAGATCAATCGCAAAACTCTCCAAAAACGCTACGGAATTTTCAATGTCGTAGTGTAAAATTCGATCTCCCGTTACCAACGGCACTTCTTCTCTATACGATTTGACAAAGCTTTCTAAAAATTCACTCGATTGTAAAGGTCTGCGATATTCTAGTGCTTGAGAAGCATTCATCAGCTCAATCGCCAAAATACGCTCCACGTTTTCCATAATCTTCAAACACTTTGTAGCCGCATTGGCGCCCATACTCACGTGATCTTCTTGTCCGTTAGACGAAACGATACTATCTACACTGGCAGGAGTTGCCAACTGTTTGTTCTGACTGGCAATGCTGGCCGCAGTGTATTGCGGAATCATAAAACCGGAATTCAAGCCCGGATTATCTACTAAAAACGCTGGTAAACCACGTAAACCTGAAATCAATTGGTACGTTCTTCTTTCGGAGATACTACCCAATTCAGACAAACCAATACTTAAAAAGTCTAAAGCCATGGCTAAAGGTTGACCATGGAAATTCCCGCCTGAAATAATTAAATCTTCGTTTTTAAAGATATTCGGATTATCGGTAACCGAGTTGATTTCAGTTTTAAATACTTTTTTTACGTATTCGATAGTATCTTTCGAAGCACCATGTACTTGCGGAATACAACGGAACGAATACGGATCTTGTACGTGTTCTTTGTGGCGTGATATTAACTGACTGCCTTCTAACAATTCGGTCATTCGGTTGGCCGTTACAATTTGCCCTTTGTGCGGGCGAACATAATGAATCAGCTCATTGAACGGTTCTATTCTTCCGTCAAATCCTTCTAAAGAAACGGCAGCAATAACATCGGCTAAATAGGAGTATTTCATCGCTTTAAGCAAAATAAAACAGCCGTAAGCACTCATAAACTGGGTTCCGTTTAGCAATGCCAAACCTTCTTTCGATTGCAATACAATCGGTTGCCAACCCATTTTCTCCAAGACTTTTTTGGCCGGTTGACGGAATCCGTCGCAATACACTTCGCCTTCACCTAACAGTGGTAATGACAAATGGGCTAACGGCGCTAAATCGCCACTTGCTCCCAAAGATCCTTGCGTATAAATCACCGGTAAAATATCGTGGTTATAAAAATCCACCAAACGCTCAACGGTTTGCAATTGCACGCCTGAATGACCATAACTCAACGATTGAATCTTGAGTAACAACATCAGTTTGACAATTTCCTGTGGTACTTCTTCACCGGTTCCGCAAGCGTGTGATTTGACCAAATTTTCTTGGAGCTGCGACAAATTTTCATTAGAAATCTTCACATTACACAACGAACCAAAACCGGTATTGATACCGTAAATCGGAGTTTCATTTGAAGCCATTTTCTGATCCAAATAATCACGACATTGTTGGATGTTATTTTTGGCTTCTTCTGAAAGGGCTAAGGTTTTGTGCTCAGAAATGATCTCTTGAAGAGTCTCTAATGTCAGCACATCGGTGCTGATGTAATGCGAATGCTCCATTTTGGTTAGGATTTAAGGCTCAAAATTCAGCAAACGAGCCGTAAAAAGCAACTATTTAACCGAGTATTTTTTGCTAAATTATCAAAATCACTGTTAAATAATTTAAAATATAAATATTACACAAGCAAATAGGCTTTATTATTAAAATATTCTCAAAAATTTAAGAAAAGCTTTTTTAAATTCTAAAAAGTTATACTTTTGACTCATGATGTTATCAACCAATACGCACACATTCTCTCCTACAACCACCACTATGGTTGCTGTATTGGTTACGACAACATCAACTACCACTACCCCGTTTGGGGTATAATTTTCACATATAATCCGAAATTTAAGGACTCTCTGTTGAGGGTTAATTCATAATTTATCATTTACAATTCACAATTAAAAATCATGATTGTATTAAAATTTGGCGGTACTTCTGTAGCCAATGCCCAAAACATAGCCAAAACCCTTGATATTGTAGCTCAAAAAAGCAAAAAAAATAAACTGGCCGTTGTGGTTTCTGCCTTTAGTGGTGTAACCGATTTGCTGATTTTAGCCGGAAAAACCGCTTCAACCAAAGACAAAGCTTACAAGGACATTGTCAGTCAATTAGAGAAAAAACACAAAGAAGTTATAGACGAACTGGTTCCACTAAGCGAACAAAGCGCCATTATCGATGCGATTAACCACCACATTAACCACCTTAAAACCTTATTGGACGGCTGTTATCTTTTGGGAGAATTATCAAGCAGAACCGCTGATATAGTAGCTGGTTTTGGCGAATTATTATCGTCTCAAATTATTGCTGTGGCGCTAAAGCAAAAGGTAAGCAACTCGACTTTTAAAGACAGTCGGGAATTGATTAAAACTAATGCCAATTTCGGTAAAGCGGCAGTCGATTTTTCTATCACAAATACTTTAATCGCTGATTATTTCAAAAATAACAACACCCAAGTTACATTGCTTCCGGGTTTTATCGCATCGTCATCTGACGGCAATACGACTACTTTGGGACGCGGCGGTTCCGATTATACTGCGGCTATTATTGCAGCAGCCGTGAAAGCGGAAATTTTGGAGATTTGGACCGATGTTAACGGTATGTTTACTGCCAACCCAAAAAGCGTCAAACAAGCGCAACCTATTGAAACCATCTCCTATCAGGAAGCGATGGAATTGTCGCACTTCGGCGCTAAAGTATTGTATCCGCCAACGATTCAGCCGGTTTTAAAAGACAGTATTCCGATTTTTATTAAAAACACTTTTGAACCGGAAGCTTACGGTACCTTAATTTCCAATTCGCCCGAAAGTTCAAGCAATCCTATTAAAGGGATTACCCATATCGATAATATTGCATTGCTAACCCTGGAAGGTTCCGGAATGATTGGCGTAGCCGGTTCCTCTAAGCGTTTGTTTGAGGTGTTATCCAACGAAAACATCAATGTGATTTTCATTACACAAGCGTCTTCTGAACACTCTATTTGTGTAGGGATTTTAAGTTCTGATGCGGACAAAGCTAAAATCGCCATCGACCAAGCGTTTGAAATGGAAATCGCTCAAGGTAAAGTTGATCCTTGTATCGTTGAAAAAGGATTGTGTATTGTGGCTTTGGTGGGAGAAAACATGAAAAACCACCAAGGCATCAGCGGTAAAATGTTCAGTACTTTGGGTAAAAATAATGTCAATATCCGAGCCATTGCCCAAGGCGCTTCCGAGCGAAACATCTCAGTAGTCATCAATGAAAAAGACGTCAAGAAAGCACTGAATACATTACATGAACGATTCTTTGAAGACAATACCAAACAGTTGAATTTGTTTGTAATGGGCGTTGGAAACGTAGGCGAAAAATTCATTGATCAAATCAGTCAACAAAAGAAATTCTTGAAAGAAAACCTGAAAATCAATGTGCGTGTTATCGCTTTATCAAACTCCCGCCAAATGATTTTCGATGAAGAAGGATTGAACTTGAAAGATTGGAAAGAGACGTTAAACCAAGGCGAAAAAGCAAACCCAATTGACTTTATCGCTCACACCAAAGCCTTAAACTTACGCAACAGCATCTTTGTTGATATTACAGCCAATCATGAAATAGCCGGTATTTATGACCAGTTCCTGAGTCAGAATATTGCGGTCGTGACATGTAATAAGATTGCCTGTTCTTCAGAATACAATCATTATAAAAACCTCAAAAATCTGTCCCGAAAATACAATGCCCCGTTCTTGTTTGAAACGAATGTAGGAGCCGGATTGCCTATCATCGATACCTTGAAACACTTGATTGCTTCCGGCGATAAAGTCAACCGAATCAACGCTGTATTGTCCGGTAGTTTGAACTTTATTTTTAACAATTTCAGCGAGGAGTACAATTTTCATGACGTGGTAAAAGAAGCAGGAGTTCAAGGATTTACGGAACCTGATCCGAAAATTGATTTAAGCGGTGTTGATGTAGCCAGAAAGATACTAATTCTCATTCGCGAAAGCGGTTATCATATGGAAATGGAGCAAATTGAAAATAATTGTTTCTTGCCGGACGAATGTATGCAAACCAATAACAATGAAGATTTCTTTGCTTCATTGATCAAACACGAAACGCATTTTAATCAGTTGCTCAAAGAAGCAAAGACAAAAGATTCACGCATCAAATTTGTGGCGAGTTTTGACAACGGTAAAGCTTCCGTAGGCTTGCAATTTATCCCGAAAGAAAGTCCGTTCTATAATCTAGAAGGCAAAGACAATATCGTCGAGTTTTACACCGATCGTTACGTTGACCAACCGTTGATTATCAAAGGTGCCGGAGCCGGAGCCGCAGTAACTGCTTCGGGGATTTTTGCGGATGTGATTCGAATTGGAAATGTTTAATTAAGGTGCTAAGAAAACCTCAGAACCTCAGAACCTCAAAACCTCAAAACCTCAGAACCTCAAATAAATGAACGAAATTAAAATATTCTGCCCGGCCACTATCGCCAACCTCAATTGTGGTTTTGATGTCTTAGGACTTTGCCTTGAAGGTATTGGCGACGAAATGGTGATACGCCAAACAACCGAAAAAGGTATTCGTATTACCAAAATCACCGGAGCCGATTTACCTTTGGAAACAGCAAAAAACGTAGCCGGTGTTGCTGCTTTAGCTTTAGTAAATACAATTAACCCTGATTACGGATTCGAAATTGAAATCCACAAAAAAATCAAAGCCGGAAGCGGTATCGGGAGCTCTTCAGCAAGTGCGGCGGGAGCTGTGTTTGGAATAAATGAGCTTTTAGGCCGACCGTTCACCAAACCTCAACTGGTTGATTTTGCCATGAAAGGAGAAGCTTTAGCCAGTGGTTGTGAGCATGCCGACAATGTAGCGCCTTGTATTTTAGGCGGTTTTACTTTGGTTCGCGGTTACAATCCATTAGATGTGATTAAAATTCAAAGCCCGAGTGAATTGTTTGCCGTGGTCCTGCATCCGCAAATTGAGCTCAAAACTTCCGATTCCAGGGCTGTTCTTCCAAGTGCTGTTCCATTAAAAGAGGCCATAACGCAATGGGGTAATTTAGGCGGATTCATAGCCGGCTTGTATACTAGTGATTATTCACTAATTAGTCGTTCCTTACGAGATGTGGTCATTGAACCCCATCGCCACAAACTCATACCCGGATTTGAGAACGTCAAAAATGCTGCGCTGGACGCCGGCGCTTTAGGTAGTGGTATTTCAGGTGCCGGACCTTCAATTTTTGCCTTGTGCAAAGGACAAGA
>JBIIXM010000045.1:0-8983 GCA_044338435.1 Flavobacterium sp.
TCATCATTGAAAGCTGCTTTTCCGAATAAATCCATCAAATGATAGTAAGCCAAGGCACGTAAAACTTTAACTTCATTTCTGAAATCATTGATTTCATCGATTTCAGATTGGCTGGTGATACCACGAGAAGCTAATTTTTCCGCAGTAGTTTGTCTTAAAAACTCATTTACCAAAGCCACTTGGAACATTCCTCTACCGTACATTCCACGGAAAATTGGGTTAGAAGCTGTCCAAATATTTCTTTGAATTTCTCTGGTACCAGGGTCGTTTTCATAACTCCAAAGCACCTCGTCTGTAGACAAGTTTTGCAAGTACCATAAACATCTACCGTACTGGCTGGTTCCTGCATCAATTCCTTGAATATTAGAAGAACCTGCACCTGTAGTACCGGTTAACGATAAATTTCCGTAAACACCGGCCAATCCTTGACGGTAAGCATCCGGCTGTTCAAAAAACTCATCTGATAAAAATACTAAAGGGTCGTCACTTTTAATATCTAAATCATCTGTACATGAACTCATTGTTAATGTCAAAGCACCAACAATAAGGAATAGGTTAAACTTAATTTTTTTCATAGTAATTTATTTAAAATTTTACGTTTGCTCCGAATAAAAATTGACGCTGTCTAGGATAAATTGTATTATCTCTACCGTCATTAATTTCAGGATCTAAACCATCATAATCGGTAATAATAAAGGCGTTTTGCACCCCAGTGAATAATCTTAATGAAGCTTTACCTAACCAATTAGGGAAAGTATAACCCATCGTAATGTTATCCATTCTTAAGAAAGAACCGTTTTCAATGTATATATCAGAGATAACATTCTCTCCATTTACATTAGTAAAGTTAGTATCTAAAACACTAGTCAAAACGTTTCCAAGTTCAGCATCCGGTTTTAATAACGCATTGTATGCTCTGTTGGCTTTTAAAGCGTTGTAGATTCTGTTTCCGAAACTTGCTCTCATATTGAATGAGAAATCAAAGTTTTTGTAATTGAAACTAGAGGCGAAACCAAGTACCAAATCCGGATCAGGATTTTTGTAGATGTAACGGTCATCTCCGTTGATGATACCATCTCCGTTTAAGTCGGCAAAAGCCCCTTCAATTGGCGAACCATCCGTACTGTATAATTGTTTGTAAACAAAGAACGACCCAGGAGTGTACCCTTCTCTGTGGATTTGCACAGTTCCTCCGGTTCCTCCGGCTTGACCGAAGAATACATCTGAACCAGCCGGTAATTCATCGATACGTCTTTCGAATTTGGTTGCGTTGAAATTAACATTCCAATTCAAATTATCTCTTTTAATTACGTCTGCATTCACACTGAACTCGATACCTTTTGTAGAGAAGCTACCGATGTTAGCAGGACCTGAGTTAGAGAAGTTACTACCGTCTGCATAAGGAGTATCTCCAAAATACAAATCGTTAGTTTGTTTATAGAACGCATCTAAAGACCCGGTAATTCTGTTGTTGAATAAACCATAGTCAAGACCTACGTTATAAGTAGTTGTAGTTTCCCATTTCAAATCAGGATTTCTTGGTGCAGGAACACCAACCGGATATGGAGAGTTAGCAAAATAATATTGTGAATTGGTATCTCCAACATTATATCTTTCTAAGTAAAAATCTCCAACAGGGATTTCTTGTTGACCGGCAATACCCCAACCTAAACGCAATTTCATATCACTTACCACTTTAGAATCTTTGAACACATCTTGTCCAAATTTCCAAGCAAAAGCTGCTGAAGGGAAGTTACCCCAACGGTTGGCATCGCTGAATCTTGAAGTACCATCTCTTCTTAAAGAGAAAGTGAACAAATATTTATCGTTGATTGAGATGTTTGTTCTTCCGAATAAACCAATCAACACTTCATCAGGATTAGCAAATGATCTTGGTGCTTGTGCTGTTGGGTTGTTTACGTTGAAAGTATTAAATCCGTAAACTTGGAATTTTTGATAAGAATACCCCGAAGTCAATTCAAAATTAACTTTGTTGAATTTTTTGTTGTAAACGAAATACGCATCTAACAATTTATTTCTACGGGTTGCTTCAGAATACTCATTTGTACCATATAAAGTGTTACCGTTAATAAATCCTGTCAAGGCAGTGTTGCCAACCAAACGTCTTCTTTCTCCGTTACTTTCATCAAAACCTAAATTAACAACTGCTCTTAAAGCCGGGAAGAAATGAAACTTATAGTCAATTTCAAAGTTTCCTAATACTCTGTTGTTGATACCGGTATCATTTGTTTGATACAATTGCGCCACTGGGTTTCTAGGAACTTGAGTTAAGAAATCGGCAGTAGTGTTTCCGTTTCTGTACTCGAAAAAGCCATCATAAGGTGAAGCTGCATCGTAAACCGGCTTAGTAGGATCGAAACGAATAGCAGTTCCTTCTACGCCATCCGCAAAACGGTTATTTTCATTGGTAAAATTCGCATTCAAACGCAATTTCAAATGATCGTTAAAGAAACTTGGATTCAAAACAACCGAAGCAGAATTTCTATTAAAGTCGTTAGTCAATCTCAAACCTTGTTGGTAAGTATTTCCTAAAGTTAATTTAGCCGGAATTTTGTTGAATAAAGAACCTCTGATAGACACTGAATTGTCTACATAGTCTGTTCTTCTGTAAATCTTTTTTTGCCAATCAGTATTGTAAAGAATTCTTCCTTCTATAATTCCTGGTGTAGACAAATCATCAGAAACTGAAGTTGTAGGATCATCAACACCTAATAAGTTAGTACTTCCTGCAGAAAGCAAACCATTAATAGTATTCGCTTCAACTTGAGCAATAAAATCTCTGGTATTGAAAACGTCTACTTGGTTGTATAATCTACCTGAACCGTATTGGAAGTTGTATTCTACTGCAAGTTTTTTCGAACCTTTCTTGGTGTTGATGATGATCACACCGTTAGCCGCTCTTGAACCATAGATTGCTGTTGCAGACGCATCTTTTAATACGTTGAAACTTTCAATATCATTTGGATTCAAAGCAGCCAAGATAGAAGTAGATCCGGTATTAGTTGTATTGGTCACCGGTAAACCGTCAATTACAATCAACGGATCGTTAGAAGCACTCAATGAAGAACCTCCTCTGATTCTGATTTGAGATCCGGTACCCGGAGCACCTCCGCCGGCATTAACAGTAACCCCGGCAATTCTACCGTTCAAAAGGTTTTCAGCTGTTACGTTAGCCCCTTTATTAAAATCTTTTGTAGTTAAAGTTGATACAGAACCCGTAGCGTCTTTTTTCTTAACGGTTCCGTAACCCACTTGAACTACTACTTCTTGAAGTTGGTTAGCACTTTCTTCAAGAGTGATGTTGACCGATTTTTGTCCGGAAAAAGTAATCGTTTGAGAGTTGTACCCTACGAAAGAGAAGACAACTTTGTCTCCGCTTTTAAGGCCTCCCACTTGAAACTTTCCGTCAAAATCTGTCGTTGTGCTACTGTTAGCACCTTGGACAATTACATTTACTCCCGGTAATGGTTGGCTGGTTTTGCTGTCCAAAACCACTCCGCTCAAAGTACTCTGTGCAAGAGCGCCAAAAGGGAGAAAAAGGAATAAAAATAACAACTTTTTGTAAATTGTTTTCATACGTTTTGTTTAGGTTAAAAATTTAATTTTTGTGCGTATACTTATACTTCGAATGTTAAATTTATGTAAAAAAATCAATCCGCCGAATAAACACTTGTTAAATCGGATTCGAAAACGTTTTCGTGTTGAAAACTTTTCCATAATATCACTAATTTAAGGACAAAATTGACAGAATGAAAAATAACCTATATCTTTATTCAGAAAATAGTATTTACCAAATTTCATCATGAAAAGAAAAGTTACACTTAAACAAATTGCCAAGGAACTTGATGTATCCATTTCAACCGTTTCAAAATCGCTCAGAAACAGTCTGGAAATTAGTGAAGATACCCGACAAAAAGTTCAGGCATTTGCTAAACTATATAATTACAAACCAAACAATATTGCGCTGAGTTTAAAGAATAAAAAAACCAAAACCATTTGCATTATTATCCCTGAAATTATACACCACTTTTTTGCAACCGTGATTAGCGGTGTAGAACATGTAGCCAATGAAAATGGCTACAATGTTTTGGTGTGTTTATCAGACGAATCCTTTGATAAAGAAGTCATTAACATGGAAATGTTAGCCAACGGCAGCATCGATGGCTTCATCATGTCGTTATCCAAAGAAACGCAACTCAAGAAAGATTTTCACCACATTACCGAAGTCATCAATCAAGGCATGCCCGTAGTAATGTTTGACCGCGTAACGAATGAAATTTTATGCGATAAAGTAATTATTGACGACAGCCTCGCAGCGTTCAATGCTACCCAACACTTTATTGACAAAGGGTTTAAAAAAATCGCCTTGATTTCTACGGTTGACTACGTTAGTGTGGGCAAATTGAGAACAGAAGGCTACATCAAAGCCTTAAAAAACAGCGATTTAAAAGTAGATGAAAATCTGATTTTGAAAATCGAAGACACTGAAAACTTTGAAGACAGCATCGCTAATCTCCTTTCTAATAATGAAATTGATGCCATATTTGCGGTTAACGAATTGTTTGCAGTTACTGCGATTAAAGTCGCCAACAAACTAGGTAAAAAAGTGCCGGATGATATTTCCGTAATCGGATTCACCGACGGCATCATTTCTAAATACTCTTCTCCAAGCATCACAACGGTCAGTCAGAATGGTGTGAAAATGGGTGGAAAAGCCGCCAAAATGCTAATCGAAAGACTGGAAGCCGACGAGGAAGAAGAAGAACAATACAGAACCGAAGTGATAGAAACCGAGTTGGTCGAAAGAGAATCTACCCGATAGTTTTTATCAACAAAAAACGTTTGCGCCGGCGGATTGCCTCATTTTTTTGAGGCTAAACCATCACATTATAAATTCTTTATTATCTTTACGGCAATTATCAAAGCTTATACTTTACTTCGAAAACAAATTAAAGTTTTGATAAGCAAAGCGCTTATCGTATTATAAACCAATACATTACGATAATGGAAAAGCGTAAATTAGGTTTCTGGGAAATTTGGAACATGAGTTTCGGTTTCTTGGGGATACAATTTGGTTTTGCCCTGCAAAACGCGAACACTTCAAGAATTTTTGACACCTTAGGCGCCGAAGTTGATAAAATAGGACTTTATTGGCTTGCTGCTCCGTTAACCGGTTTAATCATCCAACCAATTGTTGGCTATTTTTCAGATAGAACTTGGACTCGATTAGGCAGAAGAAGACCATATTTTCTGGCCGGTGCCATTTTATCTTCCATCGCACTGATTTTTATGCCTAATTCACCAACCCTTTGGATTGCCATAGGAACTTTGTGGATTATGGATTCTTCTATCAACATTTCGATGGAACCTTTCAGAGCTTTTGTTGGAGATAATCTATCCGAGAAACAACGCACACTGGGTTTTGCCATGCAAAGTTTTTTTATCGGACTTGGTGCAGTTGTTGGTTCGGCCTTGCCTTACGTTTTTACCAATTGGTTTGATATCGAAAATACTGCACCGGAAGGAATTGTTCCACCGTCAGTAAAATGGTCGTTTTATGTTGGCGGAATTGTTTTCTTTTTAGCGGTTTTATGGACTGTTATGAAATCCAAAGAATATTCCCCTGAAGAATTAGAGGCTTTCGAAAACGCCAAAAAAGATGCTCAAACAACAAATGAAAACGATACTGAAACAGGTTGTACCGAAAAAAGACAATTTAACATCGGTATGGTTTTATCTGTTATCGGATTGATATTGTCTTATTTTGTTCATGACATGAATACCAAAAGTGAAAACAGCCACAAAGAATTGTACATTCTTTCCATTGGAATTCTTGTCGCAGGTGTTTTGTTCGCTTTGGTTTCCCTACTGAGAAAAAACAAAGTCCGCAACGGTTTTACCATTATCATTACTGATTTATTAAACATGCCAAAAACCATGAAACAATTGGCTTGGGTACAATTTTTCTCGTGGTTTGCTTTATTTGCCATGTGGATTTATACTACCAAAGCCGTTACCGGCCATGTTTTTGGAACCAATGACACCACCTCAAAAGTTTACAATGACGCCGCCGACTGGGTTTCTGTGATGTTCACTGTTTACAATGGTGTGGCTGCTGCAGTCGCTTTCTTATTACCTGTTTTGGCCAAAAGAACAAGCAACAAATTCACTCACATGCTGGCTTTAATTGCCGGAGGATTAGGATTGATTTCTGTTTATTTTTTGTCGGACAAAGTTGGTTTATTATTAGCCATGGTTGGAGTTGGTATTGCTTGGGCAAGTATCTTATCCATTCCTTATGCTATGCTTTCGGGCTCATTGCCTTCAAGCAAAATGGGGTATTATATGGGAGTTTTCAACTTCTTTATTGTAATCCCGCAAATTGTAGCCGGAACCATTTTAGGCTTCTTGGTCAACACATTTTTTAATGACGAACCCATTTATGCCCTCATAATTGGCGGAATCTCTATGATATTGGCAGGTTTATTAACCCTAACCGTATCAACAAACAAAAAGATTGATATTAATGACTAAAAAAGCATTCATATTCGACCTGGATGGCGTAATCGTTGACACCGCTAAATACCATTTTTTAGCGTGGCAAAAATTAGCGCAGGAATTGGGCATCGAATTTACCCCCGAACACAACGAAGATTTAAAAGGTGTCAGCCGCGTTCGCTCTCTTGACATCATTTTGGCATTAGGCAATATTGAAGCCTCTCAAGAAGACAAAAACAAATGGCTGATCCAAAAAAATGAAGATTACTTATCCTACTTGGTCGATATGGACGAAAGTGAAATATTGCCCGGAGTATTGCATGTACTCGAATTTATTAAAGAAAAAAATCAGCTCATTGCTTTGGGTTCGGCTAGTAAAAACGCCCGCCCTATTTTAGAAAAAACCGGAATCCTGCCTTTTTTTGATGCTATTGTTGACGGAAACGATGTGTCTAATGCCAAACCGGATCCCGAAGTTTTTCTGAGAGCTGCACAGTTACTAAACGTGTCTAACGAAAACGCCATCGTCTTTGAAGACAGCGTGGCAGGTATTCAAGCAGCCAATATTGCCAATATGATTAGTGTTGGTATAGGCGATGCCGCCATTTTACATGAAGCGAAATATAATTTTAAAGATTTTACATTTATGGATGTAGCTTTCATCGAAGCTCTCCTGGATTAAAATTGAATGATAAAAGGACAATAAAAAAAATACAATGAACCAAGATTATATCAAACCAGACAACTGGTCGATTATTGAAGAAGGATTTGATTTAGACAGTGTAAAATCCTCGGAAAGTTTGTTCAGTATCGGTAACGGTGCCATGGGACAACGTGCCAATTTTGAAGAATTCTATTCAGGCAAAACCTTCCAAGGCAGTTATATAGCAGGTATTTATTATCCTGACAAAACCAAAGTGGGTTGGTGGAAAAACGGTTATCCGGAATATTTTGCTAAAGTATTAAATGCCCCAAGTTGGATTGGTATTTTAGTTGAAATCAACGGTGAAACACTCGATTTAGCGTCTTGTAAAGTATCTAACTTTAAACGCGAATTGAACATGAAAGAGGGTTGGTACCATCGTTCGTTTAACGCATTGTTAAACAACGGTATCGAAATCGACGTTAATGTTAGAAGATTCCTCTCTTTAGACATCGATGAGTTAGGTGTAATCAAATACGAAATCACCCCGAAAAATCACGATGCCACTATCGTTTTCAAGCCATATTTGGATGCCGGAGTTCATAACGAAGATGCCAATTGGGAAGAGAAATTTTGGGAAACATTACAAATCCAACACGACACCAATGAAGCTTTTGTAGTAGCCCGTACTTTCAAAACCCATTTTGAAGTAGCCACCTTCATGCACAACAGCATTTTCCTCAACAATGAAAACCAAAATGCCGAACCGGTGTTTACCGATACCACTTCTGACAAAGTAATCTTTACCTACGAGCAATCGGTGGCTAAAGGACAAACCATTGCCCTGCAAAAATTGGGAGGTTACACGGTATCTATGAATCACGCTACGACCGACTTAATTCCGGCAGCCAAAAATGTAATCCAAAAAGGATTGGCTTTGGGTTATGATAGCCTGTTGCAAAACCAAATCGCCGCTTGGGCCAAAATTTGGGAGATGAGCGACATCACTATCGAAGGCGATGTTAAAGCACAACAAGGTATTCGCTTCAATATTTTCCAATTAAACCAAACCTATTTGGGTAAAGATTCCCGACTAAACATCGGACCGAAAGGATTTACCGGAGAAAAATACGGCGGTTCTACTTATTGGGATACGGAAGCCTATTGTATTCCGTTTTACATGGCTACGAAAGACCAACAAGTGGCCCGTAACCTCTTAGCTTACCGTTACAATCAGTTGGATAAAGCTATAGAAAATGCCGCTAAATTAGGTTTCAAAAATGGTGCGGCTCTTTACCCAATGGTAACCATGAATGGCGAAGAATGCCACAACGAATGGGAAATTACTTTCGAAGAAATCCACCGAAACGGCGCTATCGCTTTTGCCATTTTTAATTACTACCGATTTACCGGTGATTACAGTTACATTCCGGAAAAAGGTTTGGAAGTATTGATTGGTATTGCCCGTTTTTGGCACCAAAGAGCGACCTTCTCTACCTATAGAAATCAGTACGTAATCTTAGGTGTTACCGGTCCGAATGAATACGAAAACAACGTCAACAATAATTTCTACACCAATTATATTGCAAAATGGTGTATCGATTACGCCATCGAACAAATTCAAAAAGTAGAGAAAGAATACCCTGCTGATTTCAGTAGAATCATGAGCAAAGTCAACTTAGACGATGCCGAAATACTGCATTGGAAAAAAGTGGCTGACCATATGTATTTCCCATATTCGGAAGAACACGGCGTATACTTGCAACAAGACGGTTTCTTAGACAAAGAATTGGTTAAAGTGCATGATTTAGACAAATCACA
>JBIIXM010000046.1:0-8701 GCA_044338435.1 Flavobacterium sp.
GTCTCCGTCTAAGTCGGCACTTTGTGGTGTTGGCACCAAAAGTTTAGCCAATTCAACACTTACGGATACTTTATTGTAATCGTCGAAGATGAAATCGTATCCACCGCCTAATCGCATATTGGCCGGTAAGAAGTTGGCACTGTTGTCGTCGGATGCACCTGCATCGTAGTTGATTTTCGGGCCTAAGTTTTGGAAGTTGAACCCTAAACGCAATCTGCCATTGAAGTCGGCTAAAGCAGTTTCTTCACCTTGGTAAAAACCTGCAATATCTACAGCAAAAGTACTGGCCGGTTTGGCGTCGCCTTCTCCGGTAGGAATTCTTAGGGCCGAACGAATGTATCTACCGGCAACGGCCATAGAGAATTTTTCACTCAATTTTAGGGAGTAAGAACCATCCAAGGCCAACTCATTGGGTTTTACAATTTGAGCCGGATCATCGGCATTTTGACGGAGTTCTATTTCTCCTAAGCCGAAATAGCGTAAACTCACCGCAAAAGCACTACGACCATCGGCTCCGAAGCGTTTGAAGTAAGTGGCTTGACCTAAAGATATGTCATTTACTAAATCCGTTAAATAAGGTGTGTAACTGGCTGTGAATCCTTGTCCATCAACACTAAAGGCATATTTGGCGGGATTCCACTGTTGAGAAAAAGCATCTGCGGAAGTAGCTACACCTTGGTCAGCTAAACCGGCAGCACGTGCATCAGCAGCTACTAAAAGAAACGGAACACCGGTTGTAATGACGCGGCTGTCTTGTTGGGCATTTACAAAAGATATAGTGGTTGTGATTAGAAGTAGTAGCGCAATTTTTTTCATCTTCGGTATAATAAAAGTTAACAAATATAATATTTTCCTAAAGGATTACAAGTTTTTCTATCTTTTCTGCTTTTTTATTCGTTAAAGTGGATTTTACAGTGAGCTTGTAGATGTAAACGCCTTTTCCTATTCGGTCACCAAAGTCGTCTTTGCCATCCCAAGTAATTTCGCGAGATAAAAAGCCATCAGTGGTTACGGTTTGGTTTTTGGTCCATACAATTTTACCGGTTATGGTCATCACTTGAACTTGTACTTCCAGAGGTTCGAATGGTCTGTTGTGTGAAAACCAAAATTCGGTGTAATTTACAAACGGGTTAGGATAATTCAAAACATTGTCCAGTGTAATTGTTTCGTCTCCCATAACCACAAACTGAATTTCGGCAGAGATAGGGTTGTTGTATACGTCCCAAGCTTTAAAAGTGATGGTGTGTAATCCGGGGGCTAAGTTTCTATACGGAAAATAAACTCTTCCTTTGGTATAATCGTCGAGTTCGGTTTCGTAATAATCGTTCATGATGTACGGTTTGCTTTCGTCTCCGTCTAAAATCCCAATGATGTCATGGCCGATGCCGCTCGCTGTGTTGATTCCGTTTTCATCTTCTAATAAAGCCAATAAGAAAGGAGATTCATTGGTGATGCCGCCATTGACAAAAGTTTCGTCATTCATATACAATCGTACTCTTGGACCAACATTGTCGGCCGTGGCATTCGGATTGATTCCGCCAATTTTGATGTCGGTGTTGTAACCCGTTTTGTCCAATAAAATTTGATTTCGCTTGGTGTAAAAACTGATTTTACCATTGCCGACAGGTATTCTGATGTCTCTCGGAACCACAAAGCCAAATTCGAATCGACCACCGGTGACAGAAGCATTGCCTCTGAAGATGGTTTCTCCCAAGTTGGTGAAATTGATTGGCGGACTATTTCCATCGTTATTTAAGGTGGCTCGGGTTACATTCTTGTCGAAAATATTCACCGATAATTCGCCGCTATATGTTGGTAGTAAATTGTTATTCTCATCCAAAACTTCTCCGGCAATTTTAACATAAGCTAACGATTGAAAATCATCTATCGGACCGGTAATCGGCATATCGTTTACTTTGGTTAATACTACTTTTGGTTTCGGTATAGCGAGCATCAAAGCCGGATCGCCTAAATAGAAGACGACATTGGTTGCGGTGTTCGGATTTTCGTTTTTCGCCAATCTCAGGGCTTCGGCGATGGAAGTATATTCGTTGCTGCCGTAAGCAAAGAGGTATTTCGCGATTCGGTCGTTGAAAATTTCAGCCGGGATTTGGCCAATAGAGCGTACCGTTGTAATCATGGAAATTGCACCGCCGCGAGGATTCCAATAAGTGTATTCGCCTGCGGTTGGTCGGTACGGATTGTCGAAACGAGAAAAATCACAGGTAATCGTAATAAATAAAGGGTATTTGTATCGATTCAGCAGGTTTTCGCCATCTGATTTTTCCCAAATTCTCTCGCCGGAAAGACCGTCTTCACCACCGTGACCGAGGTAATTGAAGACCAAAGCGCCTTTTTCAAAAGCAGCAAAAATTTCCTCTCGGGCTTTTGGATAGCGTTTTCCTCCGGCAGAAGTTTCTTGTTGGTAGGAGTCGAGTAAAATTTTCTTAAAGTTGATGAAAGGTTTTTCGGTAACGATAGCGTCAGTCAAATTGTTCTGCTTGGTTTGCAAGGTTAAATCGGCTGTTTTATCGGAGTCGTCGGAAATAGCCACGTAGTTATTTCGCCAACTTCCATACGATTGGATGTCGTGGTATTCTATTACTTTATTGACCATTTCTTCGGCTTGTTGGGTCGTGCTTACAATCATTCTTCCTACGGCTATGTCCATTCCGTCAAAGAAAAAGTTGGTGTTGCCTTCATCGGCATCCATACAAACATAAAAATCGTCAGAAGAAAAAGAAGATTCCGTTTCGGTGTAACTATTCAGCGCGTGGTAAATAGGTACAATATTAGTGTTGTTGGCCACTCTGTCTTTGAAATCGTAGGAACCATCGCCGAAAATATTGAGGTATTTTACTCTTTTGCTTGCATCGGAGGCGTTGAAGTAAACATATTTGACAAAATTTCTAATCGCGGCTATGTCTTGTTTACCGGAAGAGAATTCTTGGTAAATGTTTTCCAAGTTGACTACTTTCACGTTTAAGTTAGCGTAATTTCTGTGGAAGTTGGCCAGTTTTTCAGCTTGAGTGTTTAAGAATTTCGGGGTGATAATCAGATAATCAACATCTTGAAATTGCCCTTGCGCATTAGTAAAAATAGTTCCTTTTAAGTTTTGGTTGTCTACTTTCGACTTCGATTCTTTCATAGGCGATAAGAAATCGGAATTGTCAACCGCTATGTATTTTCGCGTTTCGCCTAAATTGGCTTTGAATGATAAAACGCTTTGATTGTCATTGTTTACCTTAGTTACATTGTAAATATCGGTAATGTCCCAAACTTGAATAATGTCGGCGGCATTGCTGATTTGGTATTCGCCTACACCGGATAAAAATGGTGCCTGATCCAATTGGAAACGAAATTGCTTTCCGATGCCGGAGAGGTTTCTTTTGGCTTTTATGGCGATATAGTCCAAATAACCTTTGGCGCTGGGAACACCACCATTATCATAAGTGACTCTAATAGTGACATCTTCGCCGGTTACATTCACGTTGTTTTCTAAAGTGTTATCGTAAGCTTCCCAACCACTATTAGTACTTAACGCGTTAATCCCCATATTGCCTACCAATTGGTTGTTGGCTTCGATTTTGAAACTCGTTTGGTTGAAAGCGGAAGCGGCTACGTGCGTTTTAACTGCAATTGGGCTGCTTGTTACCAGATTTGGAAATGTAAAGTCGAATTCTTGTTCGTTGTCGATGCCGAATTGTTCTCCAAACCAAACTCTTCCTAATTTAGCAATGTTTACATCGTCAATTTCATGAAATTGATAGTCGTCAAAATTGGTAATTACAGTATTGGCATTTGCTGTGGGCTGAACGAAATCGGTTATTCTTTTCCCAGTATCGCCAGAAGCAGTTACATAATAATAGGCTCTGTTGGCGTACAAATTCAGATGGGTTTTGTTTTCTTCATTCCAATTGTCTAATCCTTCGGCATAAAAAAGGATGTAGTCTTGGCTATCAAATGAGCCATCACTTTCTCCTGCAAAATGAATCGCATTCTCTTCAATGTCCATCGGATAAGCAGTGCCGTTTAAAAGTGGAGCCATTCTGCCGCCATGACCGTAAATTTTAATCCTCCTAGGGTCAACGTTGGTTTCCATGCCCAGACTTTGAAGAAAGCTTTTGCTGATTTTGTAAACCCCGGATTTCTGAATGTAAAAACGATACCAATTTCCTGTTCCCAAAGCCGAATTGTCAATGCTGTTAACATTATTAAAGGTTGCGGCGTTGCGATTGGTACTGTTGTTTTGTAACGTGTAGTTAAAAGAAATTAATTTTTTATAAGAGTTACCTTCTTTTACTATAGGAGAGATGCTGATTTGAGCAAAGTTGATGTCGCGTGCTTTGCTATTTTTAATCGTGTATTTGAAGCTACTAGGTATGTTTTTGGTATTTAAATCTCCTAATTGTGATTCGCTTATAGGTTCGAAAATGAGGTTGTTGAGTTGTAAACTATTTTCTGAAACGGTATAGCCGACTTTTACTCTGAAATTAAAAACTACGGTTTGGTTGTAGTTGTCGTAGACAAAATTGTCTGGGTTAAATTGTGGTATAGTGAAGTTGTAATCTCCGTAGGAGAAAGCTCTTTTTTCAGTCCAGTTCAATACGACACTTCCCTGCTCTTGAGAGTTGCCTAGATAAGCAGTTAACAAAAGTAGTACGGTAATAATCTTTTTCATAGTATACAATAAACGCAAATTTCAGCAAAATTGTATTAAAAAGGAAAAAAATATTTTTTTTCAGTCAAAATACAATAAAACTATTATTTTTGCGTTGTATATGAAACTCGCAGGAATGGGCGTGTTTTAGTATTAATTTAAAAAAGTTGTTGCAGTATAAAGGTTAATTCTTATATTGCGCCACTAAAATTTACCTACTAAAAATATGAAAGTAAACAAAATTATTGCTGTAAAATTATTACTATCCCTAGTGGTAATGATTGGTTTTACCAGTTGTAGTAAGAAATCTGACTCTAAAGGTGGCTCAAAAGCTACCGGTTGGAAAATCAACGATAAGAAAGGTGGTTTTCAGTATGCTTCTAAATTCAAGAAGCAAGCTACCGGACCGGGTTTGGTTTTAGTGGAAGGTGGAACATTTACTATGGGTAAGGTTCAGGACGACGTGATGCACGATTGGAATAATACTCCAAATCAACAGCACGTAATGTCATTCTACATGGATGAAACTGAGGTGACCAACATGATGTATATGGAGTACCTTGATTGGTTAAAAAGAGTATTCCCTCCGGATCAAGAAAATTACAAAAACATATATGAAGGAGCTTCTCCTGATACTCTAGTTTGGAGAAATCGTTTGGGATACAACGAAACGATGACTAACAACTACTTAAGACATCCGGCTTATGCTGAATATCCTGTAGTAGGTGTGAACTGGATTCAGGCGACTGAATTTGCTAAATGGAGAACAGACCGTGTTAACGAGAAAATCTTAGAAGAGCAAAGATACTTGAAAAAAGATGCTAAGGTAACTGATGCATCTGCAGATAAAGTATTCAGTACTGAAGCTTATTTGGCTTCGCCTTCAACAGCTATGGGTGGTGACGATAAAATCGTATTGAAAAGAGGTCAGAAAGCCGCTTCAGGTAAAAAAGGGAGTGCTGCTCCTGCTGCAGGTGCTACCAATACACAAGGTAACAGTCCTAAAAACGTATATGCTCAAAGATCTTCCGGTTTAATTTTGCCGGAGTACAGATTGCCAACCGAGGCTGAGTGGGAATATGCTGCTGCAGCTGATGTAGGACAAAGAGAATACAATACTTATAAAGGTCAGAAAAAATATCCTTGGTCTGGTGCTTACACTCGTTCAGGAAAAAGACAAGTTAGAGGTGATCAATTGGCTAATTTCAAACAAGGAAAAGGTGATTACGGTGGAATTGCAGGTTGGTCTGATGACGGCGCTGATATCACTAATAAAGTTAAATCGTATCCTCCAAACGACTTTGGTTTGTATGATATGGCTGGTAACGTAGCTGAATGGGTTGCGGACGTTTACAGACCTATCGTAGATGATGAAGCGAATGACTTCAACTACTACAGAGGTAACGTTTACATGAAAAACAAAATCGGTGAAGACGGAAAAGTTGAATTGGTTACAGCTGAATCACAACAATTCGATACTTTATCAAACGGTAAAATCGTTTCTAGAAACTTCCCTGGTCAAATTGCTCAGGTTCCGGTTGACGATAAAGAAACTTACTTAAGACAAAACTTTGACAAATCTGATAACCGTAACTATCGTGATGGTGACAGACAATCTTCAAGATACTTTAAGTTCGGTTCTGAAGAAGGAGACGACAAAGGTAAGTTAAGAGACGATCAAAGAATGTATGATTCTCCTAAACATAATGTTGATACCGACAGTTTAGGGAATATGATTAAAAAGTATGATAAGTCAAACAAGAGAACGACTTTAGTAAACGATGATGTAAGAGTTTATAAAGGAGGTTCTTGGAGAGACAGAGCTTACTGGTTAGATCCGGCGCAAAGAAGATACTTCCCGCAAGATATCGCGACAGATTACATCGGATTCCGTTGTGCTATGTCAAGAGTAGGTCCAAAAGCCGACAAAAAGAAAAGACCAAGAAACTAATTATAGTTCGTAACAATACCAAAAAAGCCCTATTTTTAAGGGCTTTTTTGTTTTAATATATTTCCCATGACCATTCAAGAAATTCACTCCCTTTTTTTGCAAACCTCCGGGATTGCTATCGATACCAGAAAGATTACTCAGGATTCATTTTTTGTAGCCATTAAAGGAGATCGTTTTGATGCTAACACCTTTGCCACAGAAGCTTTGCAAAAAGGCGCTAAGTATGTTTTAATTGACAACGAAGCTTATCATATCGACCACAGAACAATATTGGTTCCGGACAGTTTAACAGCTTTACAGGAGTTGGCCACTTACCATCGGCTATATTTAAAGCTGCCCATTATCGCTTTGACCGGAAGTAACGGAAAAACCACGACCAAAGAATTGGTTAATGTTGTCTTGGCTAAAAAGTTTCAAGTTAAGGCTACCGTTGGTAATTTGAACAATCATATTGGTGTGCCACTCACTTTGTTGTCGTTTGACCAATCCACCCAAATCGGAATTGTAGAAATGGGCGCTAATCATCAAAAAGAAATTGAATTTTTATGTGAAATTGCGAAACCGGATTATGGTTTTATCACCAATTTCGGGAAAGCGCATCTGGAAGGATTTGGTGGTGTAGAAGGTGTTATCAAAGGGAAAAGTGAAATGTATACTTTTTTAGCCAAGGACAATAAAACCACTTTTGTCAATTTAGATGATACTTTGCAAAGCGAAAAAACGGTGCATTTCAACAGAATTACTTTCAGTCAAACCAATCCTGATGCGACTGTTTTTATCGAGTCAGTTGCTGCCAATCCTTTTGTAAAGGTCAAAGCGCTTGGTGCTGATATTACTTCACATTTAATTGGATTATATAATGCGGCTAATATTTGTATGGCTATTACTATCGGACATTATTTCAAGGTGCCGATTGAGGATATCAAGACGGCTATCGAATCCTATGTGCCCGACAACAATCGTTCTCAGTTGATGGTCAAGCATACAAATGAAATCATTTTGGACGCTTATAACGCCAATCCAAGCAGTATGAGAGTAGCTTTAGAGAATTTTATACAATTGGATAAACCTAATAAAATTGTAGTCATAGGCGACATGTATGAGCTTGGGCAAGAAAGTAAAGCAGAACACAAAAGCATAGTGGATTTTTTAAGTACAAACGAATCCATGAACTGTTATTTCGTGGGGAAAGATTTTTATGCCAATCAACTCCCGAAAGCTAATTTTTTCTTCTACGAAACCTTTGAGGATTTTGCTAAAGCGTTACCGACTTTCGGATGGCAGAACCAAACCATTTTGATTAAAGGCTCACGTGGTATGGCTTTAGAGAGAGTTCTTGATTATTTAAACTAAATGATTATTTGTCTTTAATCCTTATTTATTCAATAGTTATTTTCCTCAAATGCAATGAGATACCATTAATCGTAAATACCAAAGGCTTTTTTAAAGAAAACTGTTTCTCTCCAGATAGAGCTAATGGTATTTATATAAAGCATGATTTAATTTTACAATAAACATTTGACATTATCGTATTAGTCTCATTGTTTTAAAAAGGATATTTTTATGTTCAAAATAATTCTGAAGTGAAGCAATGAAATTTAAGACATCCAATCTTTTTTTACTATTATTCCCGTTTCTTGTTTTTGCTAGTTGTCAACACCGTACGTTAGGTTCTTTGTCAAAAAGTAACTTCTTGGTTCAGGGTAGAACCGAAATGTTTTCTGAAGGTATTTATGGCTTGATTTCTCCGGCTTCGTCGATAACTTTCTCTTTTCAAGGGACAACAACATCCTACAATTTGAGAAGTTACGATTCTTGGGAACACCATAACTATTTTTGTTTGGTAGTTGACGGAGTTTACAAGGGACGTTTCAAAATAGAGAAAGGTCCGGCTCAAACGTTTACAGTATCAGCTACAGATAATAAAGTGCATACGGTTACTCTTTATAAAGCCACAGAAGCTGCAAGTGGCACCATTGTTTTTGATGGTTCGGTTATAAGCGGTTTAGTTCCTACAAGCTCGAAAGGAGTAAAAAAAATTGAGTTTATAGGAGATTCAATTACCTGTGGAGCGCAAAGTGATTCTTCTG
>JBIIXM010000047.1:0-8602 GCA_044338435.1 Flavobacterium sp.
AAGGAGAACTGTTTTTGAGTCAACTGATTTACCTCATCGGTAAAGACAATCTGATGCAAACCTTGCGTCGTTACTACGAAGATTTCAAATTCAAGCACCCAACGCCAAACGACATCAAACGCACGGCGGAACGTGTATCGGGAGCTAATTTGGATTGGTATTTGACTGATTGGACGCAAACCACAAACACCATCGATTACGGCATTGCAACAGTAGCAACAAACGATGCTGATGCTACCCAAACCAAAGTGACTTTAGAGCGCATCGGAAGAATGCCTATGCCGATAGACCTTTTGGTAGAATACACCGACGGCAGCAAAGAAAGTTTCTACATTCCGTTGCGCATGATGAGTTTTGAAAAAGAAAATCCAACGCCGGAAATGTCCAGGACTGTACTTGCCGATTGGGCTTGGGCGTTTCAAAACTATAGTTTCACCCTTTCGAACCCCAAAAACAGCATCAAACAAATCACCATTGATCCGAGCGGTTTAATGGCCGATGTGAAAAAGGAAAACAATACTTTCACCCAATAAGGGAAAAGGATGAAAAGCGTCTGGCAGCAGACGCTTTTTTTATGGAATAGAATTTGTAGATTTACCGCAAATATAGAGTACCATGAAACATTTGAAAATCCTTATTGTTTTGTTGACCTTCGGATTGGGTATTGCTAAAACCGAGGCGCAACCTATCCGTTTTAAAAGCAGCAGTGTTAGTTTTACCGATAAAAAACCAGACAGCAGTTGGAACGAATGGTCAGATTTTGTGAAAGCCAACGTTTTAATTACACTCGATGCTAAAAAAGATTTGATCTTGATTAATTCCAATGAAGTACAATCGTTTAAGATAAAAGCTTATGGTGAAATTGAAGACAATGAAGAAGTGAACATCGTTCCTTTTGAGTGTGTTGACAATAAGTTTTCCAAGTGTACTATTCTCATCATCACCAAGAAAAAGGAAAGTAATCGCATGCAAATTTACATCAATTACAATGAGGTGAAATTTGTGTACAACATCTACAACGAAACTAAAAATGGATAATTCTTATCCTAAAGATGAAAAACTCAAGAGCAAAAAAATCATAGATTTACTTTTTACAGAAGGCAAGTCTGTGGGGAAATACCCGTTGCGTTTGGTTTATATTCCTTATGATTTTGAAGAAGATGTCCCGCTGAAAATGGGTGTTTCGGTTTCCAAAAAATACTTTAAAAAAGCGGTAGATCGCAATTATTACAAAAGAGTGTTACGCGAGTGTTATCGCCTTAATAAATCACAACTGACGGTTCATTTAAACCAAAAATACTGTTTTATGTTTTTCTATCAAACGGCTGATAGACTGACCTATGAGGAAATAGTCCTCAAAACCCAACAACTCTTTGAGAAATTTGGGAAAAGTGTGTCACAATAAAAAATTGTTAACCTTTAACTGAATCCGCTTCATTACAAGTAATTTAGTATATTCGTTAACCCGACAAACGTGTAAAATTATGTTTTCTAAGTTTAAAAAAAGATATATCCTAACTTCCGTTCTAACGGTTTTCCTGTTTATCGGAGTGAGTTTTAAAGATGATTTTTTCGAAATTTCCAAACAAATCGAAATCTTCACCACACTCTTTAAAACCGTCAATCAAAATTATGTAGACGAAACCAATCCTTCAGAATTGATGGACAAAGCCATCAAGAGCATGTTGGCTGATTTGGATCCGTATACCAATTATTTTAACGAGCAAGACGTCATCAAATTCAAAATCAACAATACCGGAGAATACACCGGGATTGGCGCCATGATTACGCGAAAAGAAGACAAACTCATCATCAAAGAACCGTACAAAGGATATCCGGCGGATAAAGCCGGTTTGAAAGCCGGAGACGAAATCGTCCAAATTGGCGATGTACTTTTATCCGATTTTAAAGACGATGCCTCTCAACTTTTAAAAGGCGCTAAAAACACCAAAATCGAAATCAAATACTTGCGCCAAGGCAAACCGCAAACTACGCAGTTGGTTTTGGATGAAGTGGAAGTAAAAGCCGTTCCGTATTTTGGCAAAATAGACGATAAAACCGGTTATATTGTCCTATCGCAATTCAACAAAAAAGCATCTTCGGAAACCCGTGATGCCTTAGAAAAACTCAAAGCCGATGGTGCCAAACAAATCATCTTAGACTTACGAGGCAATCCGGGCGGATTATTAAACGAAGCCGTAAACATCTGTAACCTATTTGTCCCTAAAGGCGAAATCATCGTAACCACTAAATCCAAAAACGAAAAATATAACAACACTTATAAAACCACTCGTGAACCGGTAGACACAGAAATTCCGATTGTGGTTATTGTAGATGGGAAAAGCGCCTCGGCTTCGGAAATTGTTTCCGGTGCTTTGCAAGATTTAGATCGCGCTGTTATTGTAGGCAGTCGCAGTTTTGGAAAAGGTTTGGTGCAACGCCCGATTGACATGACCTACGGAACCCAAGTTAAAGTAACCATTTCCAGATATTATACGCCATCCGGAAGATGTATTCAAGCGCTTAACTACAATAAAAAAGACAAAGACGGGAAAGCCACACGCACCGACGAAAAGAACTACAATGCGTTCAAAACACGAAAAGGCAGACCGGTTTACGATGGCGGCGGTGTTTTACCGGATGTGGAAATGGAAGAAACCAAAACCAGCAGCATAGCCGAAGCCTTGCAAAAAAATGACGGTATCTTTAACTATGCCACATACTACTACTACAAAAATCCAGGTTTAGGCGATAAAATCCCAACGCTAACCGAGGCTGATTTTGCCGATTTTAAAGCCTTTTTAAAACGCGAAAAAATCGAATTCAACACGGAATCGGAAGTGGCTTTAAAAGCCCTTTTAGAAAAAGCGAAAAAAGAAAATATCGACACAGCCATTGCTGCAGAATACCAACAACTGTTGACTGCATTGCAAAAAAGTGAGCAGGTAATGATTGATAAAAACCAGAAAGAGATTAAGAACTTAATCATGGACGAAATTATCAAGCGCTACCAATACAAAGAAGGATTGTACCAGTACTACACGAAAAGCAATTTGGAAATTAAAAGAGCTGTTAGCCTTTTAAACAACACTGCCGAATACAATAAAATTCTAAAAATCTAACATGAGACAACTATTTAAATACTTGCCTTTGCTTTTTTTCGGCTTTATGAATGCTCAGGAAGAAGTAGTGCACTCGGTGTATTTCGAATTTGACAAATTTGCCTTAAATGAAGTTCAGTCCAAAGAGGTAGTTGATTTTATAAAAAAAACGGATTCCACCCGAATTGAATCCATTCAAATTTTCGGCTACACGGATGACATCGGGAAAGAAGCCTATAACTTTAAATTGTCGACCAAGCGCGCCGCAGCCATTCAAAATAAATTTATCGAAAGCGGCATTAAAAGTAAAATCATTGTCACGATTGAAGGTAAAGGCCGCATTTTGATAGACGATGACATTGTGGAAAATTTACCCGAAAAGCGTTCCAAAAACCGACGTGTTGACGTGGTGTTGAATTTAAAACCGCTACCTAAAATTGAAATTCCGGGTTTTTACAGCACCATTCAAAAAAACCATATTGTTGGTGACCACGTGTATCTTGACAATGTTTTGTTTGAGCGCGGCAGTAGCAAACTGACTTTCAAATCCAAAAACGAGTTGGATAAAATTGCCAAGCTTTTGCATAAGTACAAAAACCTTCAGTTTGAAATTCAAGGACATGTGTGTTGTACACCGCCGTACCAAAAAGAAGCCATAGACAAAGACACTAAGAAAAGACAATTGTCTACCAACCGCGCCCAAAGCGTTTACAAATACCTCATGTTTAAAAAGATTCCAAAAACCAGGATGACTTTCAAAGGATATGGTAATACAGTTCCGTTGGGTAAAGGCGCCGAATACGATCGCAGGGTCGAATTGGTAATTACCAAAATATAACTACGATTTCTTCATTCGGATGTGTGGAATATCATCTTCGAGATAGGTGTCACTGATTTGAACGAATCCGTGACTTTCGTAAAAATGTTTGAGGTACAACTGCGCTGAAATCGTAATTTCTGTCACCTCAAAATGTGTTTCAATTAGATGAATGGCTTCGCGCATTAAAATGTGGCCGAGTTTTTTACCCCTGGAAGTTTCTTTAACTACTACTCTTCCAATGGATGCTTCTTCAAAATAATCATGCGGTTTGAACAAACGGGCATACGCCAAAATTTCACCGTTGTCTTCGCCAATCAAGTGTAAAGCTTTACCATCTTTCCCGTCTATGTCTTGGTAAATGCAATTTTGTTCGACTACAAACACTTCTGAGCGTAATTGCAACAGTTTGTATAGTTCTGATACAGAAAGTGCGTCAAATCGCTTAATTTTCCATTCTAGGTTCATATAAATTATTTTAGGAATTGAACCGACTTAATGATTGACTCTAGCTCAAACATCAAATCTCTTTTTTCTTTTGACGGTGCGTAGCAAAAACCTTCCAGCACTAAAATGCGTTTGTTGGGTTTGTCGAAAATGGTGTAATTGATAAACGGTCCTGACATAAAGTCGTTTTTCATTTGCCAAGTGCCTTTGGTTTCATACGTTTTTCGGTTGGCCAAAGTGATTTTAGAAAAATAAGGCGAATAAGCCTCTTCGGTTAGCATTCGGGTTCCGGGAGCCGAACCATGAATGTACTTTCTGCCTATTGAATCTCGGGTGCGGACAATATCATTTACAGCACTGCCACTGTGAATGCTGTGCCAAGGCAATTGATAAATGATGATGCTGGTATTGCCGCTGGTAATTTCGCTCTTGAGCCAAATGAAATTCTTGCGTCGCATGACATATTCGTATTTTGAAGGAATAAGCAAATCGATGTTGAACTTCTTTTGGATTTTTTTGGTATCCAACAAGGAATCTTTGAAAATCTTTTGGTTTTGGGCGATTTCTATGTCGCGCATCTTTTGAATGATACTAGGCGCATTCTCCTCCAGTAAAGCTATGATTTCAGTGGTAGATTTTCCGGTGATATGAACGGCATTTTGCGGCGCAGAAAATTCGTTCTCTTTAATTTCAAATTTGGTTTCATTGCCTTTTTTTACAATGATAATATTTCGGGAATCAGTAGAAAATCCTTCAAAAAGTTTAACCGGATATTGATTAATGGTAAAGAGCGGTTCTTCTTGCGGTAAGCCTAAAACCGGTGACGCAAATTTGTTGCGAATGCTATCTCCTACTTCTCCGTTCCAAAGTTGGTCGTCAATAATAACCGCTATGGTATTAATGGCTGCAGAAGATTCCTCGGAAAAATTGTCCTTTTTAAACGAGCAAGAACTCGCAACAACCGCAACCAAAAGCCATAAAAAAAGGGTTTTATTCATAACTGAAATAAAACCCAAATTTAGAGAAGATTTTCGGATTAACCGTTGTTAATTTTTAACTTCATCCCCGGCTTTAAACTTTCGTTTTTGATGCCGTTCCATTTTTTAATGTCGGAGATGGTTACACCCGGATATTTTTTGGCTATGCTGAACAGTGAGTCGCCTTTTTTAACGTAGTACAATTTGGCTTCACTTCTTTCCTTGGCGGCTATGTCCTCTTTTTTAGAGACTTTCGCTTCGCTAACTGCTACTTCTTTTTTAGAAACAATCAAGGTTTCGCCCAATTTTACATTGTTGTCTTCTAAACTGTTCCATTCTTTAATTTCGACTACAGTTACATTGTATTTTTTAGCAATGGTGCCTAAGTATTCGCCTTTTTTAACTTTGTGTTCTACGATTTTAGTTTCTGTTTTCGGAGCTTCGGTTATGGCTGATTCTTCTTTGTTAGCCAAGGCCAATTTCGAACCCAATTGCACATTTAAATCCTCGAGGTTGTTCCATTTTTTCAAATCTTCAATGCTGACATTGAATTTTTTGGCAATGCTGAACAAATTATCTCCTTTTTGTACTTCATAAAAATCTGAAGCTTGGGTATTTCCTTCTGTGTTGTTGTCGTTAGAAGCAACTGCTGTTTCTATTTTATCGGCTTTCACTTCTTTTCTTACAGTAGTAACTACACGCTCATTTTTGATAATTTTCAAACTGGCTCCAAGAGCGATATTATTGCTTTTTAGCTTGTTCCATTTTTTAATTTCGGCTACAGAAACACCGTACTTATCCGAGATCTCGCCTAAGTTATCGCCGCTTTTCACTCGGTAATACTTGACTACATCTTTATAGCTAATCACTTTTTCCTCTTTGAAAATTTTATTAGTTGAGGAAGCTACAGCTATTGATGCAGTATCTTTAGTAGTATGTTTAGAAGTTACTGCTACCGCTGTGTTTTCGTTGGTGTAAATTTTCAAGCTTCTACCTAAAGGTGCTTTGTTGCTTCTTAGTCGGTTCCATTTTTTCAAATCTGACATGGAAACACCATACTTATCTGAAATCTCGCCTAAACTGTCGCCACGGCGTACTTTGTGGTATTTAATTTTGGAAGAACCGATTGAATCTCTGGAAGCCAACATCGATTGGAATGGCTTTTCTCTTCGGCTGGATTCGTAATCTGCATAAGCGTAAATCTTCTCTTCATTAGAAGTAAACACGGCGATTTTATCTACCGGCAATCTTAAGAAATGACTTTCTCCGGTGATAAACGGTATTTCTTCTCTTTTGTAAGTCGGGTTCAAAAACTGAAGTTCCGCTACTGAAACATCTAACAATTCTGAAAGTTGTTTGAACGTCAGTGACTTTTTAATCATCACTGTATCGGTTGCAAAATGATTCGCAATAGATCTGTCCGGTTTGATGCCGTGTTCTTTGTGGTATTCAAAAATGTACATCGTAGCTAAAAATGCCGGTACATACCCTTGGGTTTCTTTATGCAAATACGGTCTGATGTTCCAGTAGTTTTGCTTTCCGCCTGAACGACGAATCGCTTTAGCTACGTTACCCGGACCGGTATTGTAAGAGGCCAAAACCAAATCCCAATCGCCAAAAATGGCATACATGTTTTTCATGTATTGGGCTGCAGCAGCACTTGCTTTTAACGGATCTCTTCGGTCATCGGCATAAGTATCAACTTTCAAACCGTATTGTTTACCGGTTTGGTACATAAACTGCCATAAACCGGTAGCGCCCACACGTGAAACCGCTCTTGGGTTAAGAGCTGATTCTACCACCGATAAATATTTGATTTCTAATGGAATATTCTGAGCCGCTAAAGCTTCTTCAAACAAAGGAAAATAGAATTGAGAAATACCCATCAATCTTTCGAAAGAGCGCTTTCTGTTTTTCAAAAACGATTTGATTACGTTTTCTAAACCAACATTATACTCGATGTTGAACGGCGATTTTTCGTCTAACTTTTTAAGCCGTTCTTTTAAAAGTTCGGTCGGTAATTCGTAGTCCACCTTTTCATCAACATTGATGTTTTTGATGTCTAAAGTCAATTCCTCATACAAGTCCAAACTTGCCAATTCCTTCATCCACATGCTGTCGATACATTGGGCAATGTTATCGTGTACAAAGGTAGCTTTGATGGAATCGAGATATTGTCGTTGGGTAAGCGGCGTCTTTTTGATAGGTACTTTAATAATAGAATCTTGGGCAAAAACTGCCGAGGAAAGTAAAATTAAAGCCAAAGACGTTATTTTTTTTACAGTCATAAGTCTTGTTTGTTTTGTGGTATTTGTGTTGTTATTAATTAACCTATTAATAACGCAATTAATTGTCTTTTATTGTGTTACCGGATATTTAGTCTAAAATGGCTGCAATTCCCGGTAAAACTCTTCCTTCTAACATCTCCAGCATAGCACCGCCTCCGGTAGAAACATAACTCATTTTGTCTTCTAATCCGAATTGTTTTACAGCTGCAACCGAATCGCCTCCGCCCACTAAAGAAAAAGCGCCGTTGGCTGTTGACTCGGCTATAAAATTACCTAATGTAATCGTTCCTTTGGCAAAGGTTTCCATTTCAAAAACGCCTAATGGTCCGTTCCAAAGAATTGTTTTAGAATCCATGATGACTTTTTTGAAATTCTCCAACGATTTTGGTCCGGCATCCAAACCTTGCCAACCGTCGGGAATTTCACGAACGTCAACAATTTGAGTGTTGGCATCGTTGGCAAAAGCATCGGCAGCTACCACATCAACCGGAATATGGATTTGTACATTCTTTTCTTTGGCCAAACGCAAAATTTCCAAGGCTAATTCTTGTTTGTCATCTTCACAAATAGAATCACCTATCTTTCCGCCCAAAGCTTTCACGAAAGTAAACGTCATTCCACCGCCAATAATCATGTGGTCTACTTTGTCTAAAATATTTTCGATTACGGTGATTTTCGAAGAAACTTTTGAACCTCCTAAAACAGCGGTCACCGGTTTTACGGAGCTATTTAACACTCTGTTTAAGCTGTCAATTTCTTTGGCTAAAAGCAAACCAAAACACTTATCGGTTGGGAAAAATTGAGCAATAATCGTTGTGGAAGCGTGCGCTCTGTGGGCTGTTCCGAAAGCATCATTCACATAAATGTCACCTAACGAAGCTAATTCTTTAGCGAAATTCACATCGCCGGCTTCTTCTTCTGCATAAAAACGGAGATTTTCCAACAACAGTACTTGTCCGGGTTTCAAATTTT
>JBIIXM010000048.1:0-8508 GCA_044338435.1 Flavobacterium sp.
TCACGTTGCAAGTTACTTGGTCTTGGCGGAGTTGGTCGGCCGCTGCCAATAATTTGGTTGATGGCAGCATTGAGCAAAGGTTCGCTAGGGTTACCCAAAATGCCCAAATCATCCATACTTTCCGGTAAAGGCGTAGTAGGAGCAATTCCTGAAGTATAATCGCCGAAACCATTTTTATCGACTATTTTTAACACTATAGGTTGTATGGCATATTTGTGACGCGGATTTACATTTTGTTTGGCAAAGGTTGGCGAATCATACAAAGTAATCGAACCCACATTTTTCCCAGTAGTGGTGGTGCCGATTTGCACTACCGTAATATAAGGTTTCAAGCAATTGATTACCAATTCACTAGCCGAAGCCGTGGCGTTCGTAGTTAGCACATACACTTTGTTTAGGTTCAAACTGTTTAGGTTGCCTACAAATCGATTCTCTAAACTTGAAGGGCTGTTACTTTCATAATAGCTTTGGGCTTTGGCATTCCATTGTTGTTTGGCAAAAAGTTGTCCGGTAAATTGTCCGGTAATCATACTGGCTAATTTCGTGGCTGTACTGATAGAACCACCCGAATTGTAACGCAAATCCAAAACCAAATCGGTTACATTTTGCGTTTGGAAACTGCCAAAAACGCTATTCAATTGGTTATCGTAAGTCGCATAAAAACCGTTGTACATTAAATAGCCAATCTTGTGAGAACCGTTCGTAATAACGGTGTTTAATAAAATCGGATTTTCTGCTAAAGCGGTTTTGGTAAGCGAAACCGTTTGGCCGTTTGGCGTAATATTACCACCATCGTAATCGGCTAAGTTGATGGTGTAAGTGTCGTTAGCTAATAAAGAGCGGTAATTGTCAACTGTGAGCGGTGTTCCGTTGATGGCATAAAAAATCGTACCGCGTTGTATCGGTTTGGTAGCAGCATCAGAATTTGGAATAATGTAACGAACCCAACCATAAATATCGGTATTACTACCGGTTTTATAGCGCAGGGCGAAATCCATTCCGTTGTTCAGTGTATTTCCGGAAAGTACGCCTTCTAACACCGAATAATCACTGTAAATAACACTGAATCGGTCGATAGAAGTATCTATTCTCAAAGCATTGAACAAAGTTATAGGTTCGTCAAAACCTTCCAAAAAAGTATTCAATTGACGCTGATTGGCAAAACGGTCATCCGCCAAATCGGGCACATCACCTTGCCACAAATAATATAAATTCATCCCTTTCCATACAAAATCTTTGACCTCTAAACTTGCCGGGACGGGATTGTCATCATTGTCTGTACAACTGAAAGTAAAGGTCAGTAAACACAGATACAATGCGGTTTTAAATAAGTTTTTCATAGCAGTTCTTTATTTAATAAACGTAAATTTAATAAGTTTAGATTAATTATTTGTATTTTGTTTGTAACAAAAAAAATCATGGTTCGTCTTGCTTGTATAACCGTTAACCAAATGTTGTTTTAATGAACCAAAAAGAGTTTATGCAATTGGTAAATCCTTTTAAGGATAAGGTCTTTCGAATGGCGAAGCGATTGCTGGTCAGTACGGAAGAAGCCGAAGATGCAACTCAGGAAGTTTTGGTGAAGCTTTGGCATAAAAACGACAATTTAGACGAGTATAAAAGTATAGAAGCGGTGGCCATGACAATGACGAAGAACTATTGTTTGGATCAGTTAAAGTCGAAACGCGCCGGGAATATGCGTATCGTGCACAACAATTTTACGGATAGAGAAGCCGGTTTGCAAAAACAAGTAGAAGATAAGGATACTTGGCAATGGGTAGAACGAATTATGAACGACTTACCGGAACAACAAAAGTTAATTGTGCAAATGCGCGATATTGAAGAAATGGAATTTGAGACAATCAGCGCTATTTTGGGAATGAATGAGTCGGCAATCAGAACTGCCTTGTCCAGAGCCCGAAAAACCATCAGAGAAACAATGACAAAAACCCATCATTATGGCATTGGATAACATAGAAAAATTAATAGAGAAATACTTCGATGCAGAAACCACTTTGGCAGAGGAAAAAGAATTAAAGGCCTATTTTTCCTCCGATAATGTTGCTCCGCCTCTAGAGCAATTCAAGCCTATGTTTGGTTACACGGCACAAGCAAAACACGAACAGTTCACAGGAACCATTCCTTTAAAAGCTAAAAAAACGGATACTGTACTTTGGCTCTCTGTGGCAGCATCTGTGGTTGTTTTACTTGGCGTAGGTTTTTTCACTTTCAATCATTATAACCAACCGGTATCAGAAGATTTCGGTACTTATGATGATCCGGAAGTAGCTTTCAGAGAAACGCAAAAAGCGCTGCAAATGATCTCGCAAAGTGTAAACGAAGGTATCGAAAGTATGGACTATTTAAGTGAATACGAAAAATCAAAAAACATCATTTTTAAATAAAAAAATCAAGAAATCATGAAAAAAATATTTTTAAGTCTGTTAATTCTAGTAGTAACCAATGTTGCTTTTGGTCAAAGTGTCTTTGATAAATTTGAAGACCAAGAGAAAATCAGAACGGTTATCGTAAACAAAAAAATGTTTTCGCTTTTAAGTAAAATGAAAGTCGAAGACAAAGAAACCCAGCAATACGTGAATTTGATCAAAAAGCTGGAGAATCTTAAAGTTTTTGCGACTCAAAGCGATAGCAAAGCCGAGGAAATGAAAGCTACTGCGGAGAAATACTTGAAAACTGCCGGAATGGAAGAGTTAATGCGCATTACCGATAAGGGAAAGAGCGTGAAGATTTATGTGAAATCAGGTGCTACCGATTCTCAAATCAAGGAGTTGTTGATGTTTGTTGACGGCAGCGGCACTGAAGAAACCGTATTGATGTCGTTAACAGGGAACTTCGATTTGGACGAGCTTTCAGTGCTTACCGAGAAAATGAAATTACCCGGAGGAGAAGATTTAAAGAAAGCTTCTAAAGGCAGTAAAGGTCCGAAAGGCGGCAAATAGTATAGTTATGAAAATTACCATTTTTACGGCTGTATTATTTTCATTACTCTTGCTAAGTTGCAGTAACGAGCCGAGTATTCAGAAGTATTTTGTAGAAAATTCAGGAAAGAAAGATTTTATAGCGTTGGATATTTCTCCAAGTATTATCAATATAGATAAATCCAAGTTGACTCCGGAACAGCAAACGGCTTTGAATTCTTTTGAGAAGATGAACGTTTTGATTTTTAAATCGAATGGAAAAAACGAAACGCTATACCAATCAGAAACCCAAAAAGTAGGCGACATCCTTAAAGATGAGACTTACCAAGAATTGATGAAAATCGGTTCCGGAAAAGACGGTGCTTCTGTAAGTTTTGTGGGTGATGAAAACGACATCGACGAGTTTATTTTTTTTGCCAAAAACCAGGACAACGGATTTGCAGTAGTCAGAATTTTGGGCAACGATATGAATCCAAATAACATTATGAACATGATTGGTATTTTACAAATTGCCAACGTTGATATGGAGCAATTAAAACCACTTCAAGGTTTATTAAAATAAATTTCCCTCAAAAAAAATCCCGACACTGTCGGGATTTTTTTTAATTCTTTAAATATTTTAAAGGAACAATCAGCATTCCGAAGCATTCGCCATCTTCTTTGCCGATGTGTTTATGGTGCATTTTATGTGCTCTTCTAACGGCTTTGGCGTAACGATTGTTTGCATTTCTGAACAACTTAAAGCGTTGGTGGATAAAAATATCGTGTACCATAAAATATGCCAATCCGTAAGCAAAAATGCCTAATCCAATTGCCAATCCAATCTCCAAAATATTGTTTTGCCACAATAAAAAGAATCCAACGCTGACTACCGCATAAAAAATAAAAAAGGCGTCATTGCGTTCAAACCATGAATCGTGGTCTTTTTTGTGGTGATCGGCATGAAGGTTCCATAAAAAGCCGTGCATAATGTACTTATGACTAAACCAAGCCATAAACTCCATTCCGCAAAAGGTAATTAAAAAAACAACTATATGTAGTAACATGATTTTAGATTAAATTTAAACGATAATTCACATAACACTTTGCTAACAAACCAATTTTCTCGTAATCAGGCACTCTGATTCGGGTGTTTTTGATTTCCATAGAAGGCGTCTTTTTAAGTTTAGATAACAACTTTTTGTAGTACACAAATGCCGTGTAGACTCCGAATTTGGCTTCCAAAGGCAATTTTAAAATACCTTCAAAACCTACTTGAAAATCAGCTTCAATTTCTTTGATAATTTCGTTTTTCGATTGTTCATCCAAACGAGATAAATCTGTATTCGGGAAATAAGTTCTGCTCAAATCTTCGAAATCAGCTTTCAAGTCACGCAAGAAATTCACTTTCTGAAACGCCGATCCCAATCGCATGGCTGAATGTTCTAATTCGGCATATTTTTTATCATCTCCGTTTACAAATACTTTCAAGCACATTAAACCTACAACGTCCGCAGAACCGTAAATGTATTCATGGTATTCATCATAGGTTTGGTATTCTTTTTTGTGCAAATCCATCTTCATGCTTTTCATGAAGGCCGCAATCAAACTGTTCGGAATTTGATATTTGTTTACCGTGTGCTGAAAAGAATTTAAAATCGGATTCAAGCTGATTTTATGTTCTAAAGCCTCGGCTAAATCTTTTTCAAATCGCTCAAACAATTGTTCTTTGTTGTAATCGTGAAAAGTATCCACAATTTCATCCGCAAAGCGCACAAACCCATAGATGTTGTATATGTCTTGACGAATGCTTGGTGCTAACATTTTTACGGCAGCAGAAAATGAAGTACTGTAGGACTTCGTTACATTTTTGCTGCAATCAAATGATACGGTGTCAAAGATTGATTTCATAGCATGGTATTTTTTAGTTTTTTTCTATAAGTTCAGCTACTAATTTTCCGGAAATTAACGACGGTGGTACGCCGGGCCCCGGAACAGTTAATTGACCGGTAAAAAATAGGTTTTTAACTTTTTTACTTTTCAATTTAGGTCTTAAAAAAGCGGTTTGCAATAGGGTATTGGCTAAGCCGTATGCATTCCCTTTGTACGAATTATAATCTTTGATGAAGTCGTTGACACAAAAAGATTCTCTAAAGATAACATTTTCTTTTACAGTTTGTTGTGTTAATCTTTCAAAGCGAGAAATAATCTTTTCAAAATACAAATTTCTCAACTCGGCAGTATCTTTCAATCCCGGAGCTAACGGGATTAAGAAAATACCGGCTTCTTTGTCTTCAGGCGCTGCATTATCGTCTGTTTTTGAGGGAAAACTAGCATAAAAAAGCGGTTCTTTAGGCCACTGTGGATAATCGTAAATGGCTTCTGCGTGTTTGTCGAAATCTACATCAAAAAACAACGAATGGTGTTCTACGTTCTCAATTTTTTTGTCAAAACCTACATAAAACAGTAGGGAAGAAGGTGCAAACGTTCTCTTGTCCCAATATTTTTCAGAATAAGCTCTGTAAGGTGCATCTAGTAAACTTTCGCTGTGATGGTAATCGGCACCGCTTAAAATAACATCGCCTTTAACTATTTCTCCGTTTACAACCAAAGCCTCAGCAATTCCATTTTGCACCATTATTTTTTCGACATTGGCATTCAAGTGGAATGTTACTCCTAATTCTTTGGCTAAACTTTCCATAGCTAGGATAACACTGTACATCCCGTTTTTAGGATGCCAAGTACCCAAACCAAAATCGGCAAAGTTCATAAAGCTGTAAAAAGAAGGTGTGTCAGAAGGTTTAGCACCTAAGAACAAAACCGGAAATTCAAGGATTTGGATGAGTTTGGTGTTTTTGAAACGGCGACGAATATCTTTGGAAATATTCCCAAAAAACTGATTGACTTTTTTGGCTGTTTCCAATGTTACCAATTCTAATGGTGAAACGCCGGGGCGATAGACCAAATCTTTGATAGCGATATCATAATTGCTTTGGGCTTCTTTCATGAATTCCGCCAATTTGGCACCACTCCCTTTTTCAATGGATTCGAAAACGGTGATGATATCAGGAAGATTGTCGGCTATGGTCACAAAGTCCTTCACACCGAAATACACTTGATAAGCCGGATTCAGTTTGATTAGTTCGTAATAATCTGAAGGTTTTTTACCAAAATCGGCAAAAAAACGTTCAAATACATCCGGCATCCAATACCATGTTGGTCCGATGTCGAACGTAAAGCCTTCTTTTTTGAGCTGACGAGCCCTGCCTCCGATAGTGCTGTTTTTTTCGTAAACCGTTACTTCATTACCTTGTTGTGCCAAATAACAAGCGGCGGCTAGTGACGAAAAACCGGATCCGATTATTTTAATTTTCTTTCTCATATTGTTTAATAAAAATAGAAAAAAGTTAAACAATAAAAAAATATTTGTCTAGATAAATTCTACTAATTCTTTAATGGAGTTGAAGGTAGTGATTTTTTCTGATATCAACTTAGAATCTACATGTTCAATCATCCGACCGATAAGCCAAAGTCTCGAAGAATCCACCATGATTTCGGTTTGCAGTTCCTTCACATAGGCATTGATTTCTGATTTTGTTGGTTCTACAGTCGTGTAACAAATGTAAACAATGTTGTCAAAGTGTTTTTTTAGATCTTTTAAGCTTTCTGTTGGAACACTTTCTCCTAAATATATCGTTTTGTAACCGTGGCTCAGTATTTCATAATTCAAATACATCAAGCCTAGTTCGTGTACTTCATTGTCTGGAAGATACAACACAAATACTTTGTCATCTCTTGCGGGTTCTTGGGATTGAACTACTTCAGTATTGGTTAGAACTTTTTGTTTGATTAAGTATGTGATGAAATGTTCATGTGCAGGACTAATGGTATTGGTTTGCCACAATAGTCCAAGCTCTTGAATCAGCGGAATGAAAACCTCGTAAAAAACGTCACGGAATGATTTTTCTGAAAGTAATTTGTTGTAAGTGTTGAAAAATAACGCTTGGTCAAAATTCATCATGGCCAATTTAAACGAACTGATGGCGTGATGTTTGGCACTTTTCTCAGAAATGATTTCATTCACTAATTGTGGAATTCGATCTTCCGTTAGTTTTGAAATTTTCGAAATTTTATAGCCGTGATTGTGAAGCAGTGTAATGTTTAATAGCTTTTGAAGATTCTCCAAATCATACATTCGGATATTGGTTTCTGTTCTCATAGGTTCGAGCACATTGTACCTTTTCTCCCAAATTCTGATTGTATGTGCCTTAATACCGGACAGGTTTTCCAAGTCTTTGATACTAAAAACACTTTTTATATTGTTCATCTTTTATTAAAATTAGTTAAACAAAATTAGTAAAATTAATTTACCACAACTGTTTTTATGCTAAAACTTTCAAAAAAAGAGTAATAGATTGAAAAATCACTTACAAAATACTTTTGATTGAGGTGTATTTATAAGTAAAGAATGGGGAGAATTGTGCAAAAAAAAAACACCCCTAAAAGAGTGTTTTCTAATTTAAAGTGTGACCACGATCAGATTCGAACTGACACGTCTTGCGACACCACCCCCTCAAGATGGCGAGTCTACCAATTTCTCCACGTGGCCGTAAAAAAAAAAGTCATCCGCTTGGCGAACAACTTTTTGTGACCCGACTGGGGCTCGAACCCAGGACCCCAACATTAAAAGTGTTGTGCTCTACCAACTGAGCTATCGAGTCTAAAAGCATGACAAGAAAAATTGTGACCCGACTGGGGCTCGAACCCAGGACCCCAACATTAAAAGTGTTGTGCTCTACCAACTGAGCTATCGAGTCAATTTCATTTCTTGAATGCGGGTGCAAATATAAGGCCTTATTATTTATATTTCAAAGCAAATTTGCTATAAATTTGCCTTTTTTCAAGGATGGTCTGTAAGGGCTTAATTTATAAGGTTTTATTGCGATGGTAAAAATTGTTTTAGTGGGATATATGGCAGTAGGGAAGTCGACTATTGGTAAAATATTGGCTGAAAAATTGAAAATTGCCTTCATTGATTTGGATGAAACCATCGAAAAAAATGAAAATCTATCCATTAGTGAAGTTTTTGCAATACATGGCGAAATCTATTTCAGAAAAAAAGAGCATCTCGAGTTAAAGAAATGGTTGGAAAATCCTAACTCATTGGTCATCGCCACCGGAGGCGGTACGCCATGTTATGCGAACAATCATTTGATGTTAAATGGAGAAGGTATTACCTCTATTTATTTAAAGGCTTCTATTGCCGAATTGTATAAGCGATTGTTGTCAGAGCGTAATAAACGACCATTAGTTTCCGATAAATCAGAAGATGAGTTGAAAGAGTTTATCGCTAAGCACCTTTTCGATCGCAGTTATTTTTACCATCAGGCCACCCATAATGTGTTGGTTGATGGAAAAACGTCACAGACAGTAGCCCAAGAAATACTGCAACTTTTAGACTAAATAAGCGTGATCATTTTGGGGTTCAAAAACCACTTGCACATGTTCTTTTAAGGATGTGGAAAGGGAAAGTCCTTTAAAATCAGCTTTTACAGGATATTTTTTGTGGTTGCGGTCAATAAGAACAACC
>JBIIXM010000049.1:0-8279 GCA_044338435.1 Flavobacterium sp.
CAATGCCTTGCCATTGTTAGCCTATTTAAAGGCCAAAGACCCTAATGCCGATGAACGTGAAATCAAATTGTTGGAAATAATCACTTCATTAGTGACCAGAGGCGTTACTACAAAAATGATAATACAAATGAGCAAATGGCAAATAAAACTCGAACAGTTGCAAGCGGAGAAACAGTGGTTGGAAGAGCGTTTGAAAGTTATGGGTTATAAGTTATAAGTTACTCTTATCCCTTAGTCTCCCATCTCTTAGTCCCTCATCTCTCATCCCTTATTGCTCCGCCGCGCTCCGTACAGTTCGCCTTTCAGGCTCGAGTCCCTTATAACCCACAACCCACCAACATCTTCATAAAAAAAGCCCCTTAAAAGGAGCTTTGCGTTATCGTGAGTAATAATACTCTTGGTATTCTAAACTGGTTTCTCGGGTAATCTTGCGCTGGTCACGGGCTAGTTCTCGCATGGCTTCAACGCCTTTCTTGGCGCAACGCTTCACTTTGGTTAGGCGAGAGGAGAAGTCTAATAGTTTTTTGGCATCCTCCGGACTTAACTTCGTTTGCAGTTCTTCAACAAAATGGGAGAACTCACTCACCACTTCTTGGTTTTCATTGTAGTCCGTAGTCAAGTCTTCGAGCAAGTCATCAATTTCTTTACTAATCTCTTTGAGGTGACTTTCGCTCTTTTGGTGAAGCTCTGTAATGAGTTTTTTTTCTCTGTTATTAAAAAGTCCCATGATAGTTTGATTTTAGTTGGTTGGTTTTATATAGTGTTAACCAAATTTAGGGAATTGTTTCTAAAGCCAATATAAATTGTTAATAACTAAGTGTTTAGCTTTTTACAGTTCTGTTAGGTTTATTGTAATAAGAAAAATCTATTGCTTCTATTTAAAATTATGTATTTCAGTATTTTAAATTTGTTTATATAAAGTAAATTCTAATAATTATTTACTTTACAATGATTTAAGTTTTGTTAATGGCAAGGGTGGTTTTTGGAGCCTTTTCAAAGCTTTTTTTAAGAAAAAAAGCCTGAAATGAGGTCTTGTATAGAGTACATGCTAAACTCTTGTTTGGAATTTCTAAATTAATTAAAAATATAGTTTAGGTAATATCTTTAATAGATTGTATTACAGTATATTGTTAATTGTGTAAAAGTATTTTAAAGCTCGTGATTAAGCCAATTCTTTAAAATGGTTTTCCCGTAAGGTGTCATAATGCTTTCAGGGTGAAATTGAACACCTTTAATGTCGAAGGTTTTGTGTCGAAGCGCCATAATTTCTCCTTTGAAATCGACTGCAGTAATTTCCAAAACATCGGGGAATTGTATTGGACTGACTACCCAGGAATGATAACGGCCGACTTCAAATTCGGCGGGAAGTTCTTTAAAAAGAATTTCATCATCAACCGTTTGTTTGATTTTTGTTGCGATTCCATGATGTACTTTTTCAAGATTTTGTAAGGTGCCTCCAAATATTTCTCCAATAGCTTGCATACCCAAACAGATGCCTAAAATACTTTTTTTAGAACCGTAATATTGTATTACGTCATAGAGTAATCCGGCTTCTTTAGGAATGCCGGGACCAGGAGATAAAAGGATTTTGTCAAATGCTTTTAAATCTTCAATTTCAAATTCATCATTTCGATACGTGGTAACATGAGCGCCCAAGTCCTCGAGATAATGGACTAAATTAAAGGTAAAGCTGTCGTAGTTGTCAATAACAACAATCTTTTTCATGTGGAGTTGTATCTTATATATTGCAAAGATGGGATTTTTTAGGCATAAAAAAACCTCGAAATTAATCGAGGTTTTTATTCCATAACAATATTTCCCGTAATTAGAACTGTAAGCTTACTTTCAATTCAAATTCATCATAGATGGTTTTGTCTCCTAAACCTTCGAAGAAGCTTTTAGAACCGTATTTGATATCGTATTTAGCGCGATCTACTACTACTGTTGCAGTAGCATTGTTTCCTTTTACGTTCAAGTCGAAGTTAACCGGTTTGGTGATGCCTTTGATGGTTAAATCGGCAGTAACTCCGTATACGCCGTTACCTTTGTCAGCAATTTTAGTAAATTTTAAAGTCGCAGTTTTGAATTTATCAGTACCGAAGAAATCATCGGCTTTCAAGTGACCGTCTAATTTGGCTTTCCATTCTCCGGTTAAGTCAGTAGTGTTGATAGAAGTCATATCTACTGTAAAGTTACCTCCGGCTACATTTTTACCTTTAAATATCAACATTCCTTCTTGGAAATTGATGGTTCCGCTGTGTTCTCCGGTTACTTTTTTACCAACCCAGTTGATGGTGCTTTTTTCTACGTTGATTTTTTTGTTTTGTGCTGTAGCAGATGAAACACCGAAAGCTACGAATAGGGCAAGAGCAATAGTTTTTAAATTTTTCATTGTAAGTAATTTTAGTTAATGATTATAAAGTGATAAATAATTCTTGTTCTGATTTGCGCACTTTAGCATAGCTTTGAGTAGCGTCTTCTGCGTGTCGGTAGCCGATAGGGGCAATTAAACTAGCGTTTAAACTTCTTTCATTTAAACCTAAAATTTCATTTACTTTTTCCGGTTCAAAACCTTCCATAGGGGTAACATCGATGTTTAACTCGGCTGCGGCATTCAATAAGTTACCTAAAGCAATATAGGTTTGTTTGGAAGTCCAAATGTTTTTTTGTTCAGCCGATAGCGAACTGATTTTCGATTTCATGAAGTCACCATATCCTTGCAAAGCATCTAATGGTAAACCTCTGGTTTCGGCTACATTGTTTAGATAAGCATCGATTTCAGCATCTCCAATGTTAGTAACATTAGCAAATACCAAAACATGAGAAGCATCAACAAGTTGCGCTTGTCCCCAAGCTGCCGGTTGCAATTGAGCTCTTAATTCTGGATTTTCAACCAAAATAACTTGGTAAGGTTGCAAGCCGTAAGAGGAAGCGCTTAAGCGAATGGCTTCTTTTAGGGTTTGTAAATCGGCATCAGATACTTTTTTAGTAGCATCAAATTTTTTGGTGGCATAGCGCCAATTGGCATTTTTTATAAAGTTACTCATAGCAATATTAAATTAATTTAGTGTTCTGTATTTTTCTAATAAGTTATTTAAAAGGTTTAGTTCTTCTTCGGTGAGATTGCTGGCAAATTGCTGTTCATGTTCATCCACTTTTGGATCCAGCATTGTTAAAACATCCAAGCCCTTTTGAGTGATTAAGACTTCAATTTTACGCCGGTTATCCGGGCAAACTTCTCGGGTTACTAAGTCTTTCAATAATAGTTTGTCAATCAATCGGGTAGTGTTACTGTTTTTAGCTAACATACGTTCTTGTATGATACACATATTGGCCGGATTGCCTTTTTGTCCTCTCAAAATGCGCAATACGTTGTATTGTTCGCTTGATAAGTCGTATGGCTTGAGAATTTCGTTGAATTTGTCACTTAACACGTTTTGTGTGTACATGACATTTAAAATCACCTTTTTGGCATCTTTCAACGCTATATTTGATTTTATGACTTCTTCGATTTTCATAATTACTATTACAATATTTGTAGGTACAAATGTAAAAACATTTTTATTTGTATATACAAATGTTTTGTTATTTTTTTGTTAATTTTTAAAAACACCCAACGGAATAGACGAGAAATGGTTTTTGCTCAAACAATAAATGCTTTATCTTTGTTAGGTTAATATAATTATTATGATGAATTTTTCACAACAAGACTGGAAAGCACAATTAGAACGAGATCCGGCTGCCGTTATTTTAGATGTCAGAACCGCAGAAGAGTGTAGCGAAGGTTACATTCCGAAAGCCATCAATATTGATATATATAAAGGACAAGGTTTTATTTATGCCGTAGACGAATTAGACAAATCTAAAAATTACTATGTGTATTGTAAAGCAGGAGGCCGTAGTGCGCAAGCTTGTCAGATTATGAATCAAATGGGATTTGAAAACACCTATAACTTAGATGGTGGTTTTATGAATTGGAAAGGTGATGTCGCTTTTTCAAATGAAGACTAGGCCATGAATATCCCGGCTTCAAACAAACCCAGAGTGGTAATCATCGGCGGTGGTTTTGCCGGGTTAGCCTTGGCAAAGAAACTCAAGAATAAAAATGTTCAAGTGGTTTTGCTGGACAAGCACAATTACCATACTTTTCAACCCTTGTTGTATCAAGTCGCCACCGGAGGCTTGGAAGCCGGATCTATTGCTTATCCGATTCGAAAAGTGATTCAGGAATACCCTGATTTTTATTTCAGGCTAACAGCCATCAAAGAAATTGATACCCAAGAAAAGAAAGTCATCTCGGAAATAGGAGATTTGCATTATGATTATTTGGTAATCGCTACCGGTTCGAAAACCAATTATTTCGGCAATAAGGAGATTGAGCGTAACGCCATGTCGATGAAAACGATTCCGCAATCTTTAAACATTCGCAGTTTGATTTTGGAGAATTTCGAGCAAGCTGTTTTGCAACGAGAAGATAGTGAAAAGCGTTTACTAATGAACTTTGTATTAGTAGGTGGCGGACCAACAGGTGTGGAATTAGCCGGTGCTTTAGCCGAAATGAAAAAAGCCATACTGCAAAAAGATTATCCTGATTTGGACATCTCCAAAATGGAAATCAACCTAATCCAAAGCAGTGACCGAATTTTAAACACGATGAGCGAAAAGTCATCAACCGCTTCCGAAGCTTTTTTAACCAATTTAGGGGTGAAAGTATGGAAAAATGTAAGAGTCACTAATTACGATGGTCGAACAGTTACAACCAATTCCGATTTAACTTTTGAAACCGCAACCGTAATTTGGACTGCCGGAGTGCAAGGTGCTGCTATTCGTGGCTTAAAAGCAGAGTCTTTGCTGGAAAAAGTAGAGCGCATCAGGGTAAACGAATTCAACCAAGTGAAAGGATACGAAGATATTTTTGCCATAGGCGATATCGCACTGATGGAATCACCCGAATATCCGCAAGGTCATCCTATGATGGCGCAGCCGGCCATCCAACAAGGTCAGCTTTTAGGCGATAATTTAATCCGATTGATTGGTGGCCGAATCATGACACCTTTTCAATACCACGACAAAGGTTCGATGGCAACCATCGGCAGGAATTTGGCTGTAGTAGATTTGCCCAAATACCATTTTAACGGCATTTTTGCCTGGTTTGTTTGGATGTTTGTGCATCTGTTTTCTTTAATCGGTTTTAAAAACAAAGCAGTGGTATTTATGAATTGGGTTTACAATTACATTCGTTTTGACCGCGAGGGCCGATTGATCGTGCGTCCGTACAAGAAAAGAAGTTTTACCACGTTTACCAGCGATGAAATTTAACCATGAAGAAACTTATTTTACTGCTGTCGGTTGTGCTTTTGGTTTCTTGTAAATCGGCTTATTTAAGTTCGAAAAAATCAGTAGTATTACTTGATATCAATCAAGAGAAAGACGACAATGCTTTTGTAAATCTGAAAAACTACAGCCATGATTTTGTCTTCGATATGAAATATGCCACAGCGGATAATTTTCTTAAAGAACAAGTTTATCCTTGCGATGAGTGTTTTCTCAGGGTTAAAACCATTAAGTCGTTGTTGCAAGCCAATCAGGCATTCATAGCAAAAGGTTACCGTATTAAATTGTACGATTGTTACCGACCATTAGCCATCCAAAAAAAGATGTGGAAAATAGTGCCGAATCCCACTTATGTAGCCAATCCGAAGAAAGGGTCCATACACAATAAAGGCGGTGCGGTTGATATTACTTTGGTGGATTCCTTGGGTGTAGAATTAAATATGGGTACCGGTTTTGATTTCTTTGGTCCTGAGGCCGGACACAATTACACTGATCTTTCGGCGGAAATTTTAGCCAATCGACAATTGTTAAAAAGCATAATGCTGCAATACAATTTCAAATCTTTCGATTCGGAGTGGTGGCATTACAATTTGAACAACAGTGCAACCGATGAAGTTTCTAATTTAAAATGGCGTTGTGAAGATTAGTTTTCGATGCATTTTAAGTTATGTATGAAATAGTTTTCAGGCTCGTATTTCACTTTGTCCATTTCTGCTACCAATTCTGTTCTGAACGGGTAATCTACCGTTTCTCCGGCAAATTTTACCCGCATAAAAGTAACGGGTGATGTCCTTAAATCTTCGTAGTTTTCTCTGGCAAATACAAAACTTCCGGTCATAACCCGATTGTTAATATTGCCTTCACCTACAACTAAAGTACCGCAAGTATCGGTGCCGGCATGCAATAAGGTTACGATTTTACCATTGCTCAATTGCAGGTAAATCTTCGAGTTACTGTCGAAACAATTAGCTTTGATAAAATCTTGGCTTCTTTGCAAAAACTGGGCTTCCAGTCCTAATATACCATTGTTACTGGTGAGTGAAAAAAAGATGTCGGTTGAGTTTCCGGCAAAACTGCGTTCAAAAACAATATAGGCTTTGGTGGATTTAAAAGTACCTAAACTGTCGGCTATATTCTGGTCTATTTCGCAAGGTTTCTGGGCAAAAGCGGTAACATTGAAAAGCAGTAGTATGGCAAAAATCAATCGTTTCATATCTCGGTTATAATTTGCTGCAAAGTAAAACTATTTTGTGGTTATTCATATCAGTGGTAAAAAAACTATAACAATTTCCCCCGTCGTTAATTTTCCATTTTTTGCGGATGTTTTCCACCGTATCGGGAAAGTTTCTAATAGTGATGTTGGCCTTTTGGTTCCCTAATAGTTTCATTTTCGTTTTGTTATAAGGAACAATTTGGTCTATGGCAAATACTCTTCCGGGAAACTCAATTAAGGTGTCAGAAGTGTATAAATGCGAATGCGGATGGAGCTTCTTGAGTTTGAATTGTGCTGAAATCCAATCAAATCCGCCCGATTTCATGATGGCGGCATTGGGTTCATACAAATAGGTTCTCGGTTCGCTATATTCGGCTACTGCAACCGAATTCCATTCAAAAGAAAAGGTTTCCGTTTTCTCTTTAGTGAGGTTGATAGTTGTGATTTTCGGATTACCTATCCAATCTTTTTCAATAATCCACAACAATTCTTTGACTTCGTTTTCGAGTGCTACTATGTGTATGGCTTTTACATTTTGCAGTTCGCTCAAACCGGCCGTAATGTCTAAAATCGGAGCGGTTTTTATCATTAGGTTCGATGTAAAGCGATAGTAAAAATCCAGTTTTTCGGGTACATTGGGCAAGCAATACTTCAACATAAAAACTTTTCCTTTGGCTTCATTTCTTCGCGACGGATCAATGTATAACCAATCGAATGACTTATTCAGATTTGTTAAACTAACTTCGCTGTCACCTGAAACACAATCGATATTTGAAACGCCCATTTGCTTAAAGTTGTGCTGAACAATTTCGGATAAAGTAGCCTCAATTTCACAATGGATAACTTGATCAAAGCGTTGGGCAAAGTAAAAATCATCCACCCCAAAACCACCACTTAGGTCAAGTAAAGAGTTACCTGCAATTAAATCCGATTTGTAGCGGGCCGTTTTTTCGGAAGAAGTTTGTTCCACAGAAACCTTACTAGGATAGTAAATATTCGGCGTTTTAAACCAGCTGGGCAATTTGGTTGTTGCTTTTTGTTTGGCGGCAATTTGTTGTAATATCAGCGTCCAATTGGTTTCCGGAAACGGATTTTTTTGCAAAGCCAATTGGGTAATGTTTGCCGAAATGTTTTGGTTGATAAAGTCCTGGACAACCTGCGTCAGTATGGAATGATCCATGCTAAATATCTTTAGTGAGCAATTGGATGATTTTATTTTCGGGATAAAATTCTTTGCCGAAAACTTTCAATATGGTGTAGAGTGGAATGGCAATAATCATTCCGATGATACCAAAAAGATAGCCAACTATTAACACGATTAAAAAAATTTCTAACGGATGCGAACTCACACTTTTGGAAAAAATAAGCGGCGAGGTGACATTGTTGTCTATCAATTGTACAATCCAAAAACCTAACATTACATAAATGGTAAGTGGCAGCATTTGGGTTTGAAAATCACTTCCTAAGTTTCCAAGCATAGTTAAAATAGCCGCAATTACCGAGGCGATTAGCGGTCCGATATAAGGAATGATATTCAAAACAGCACATAAAAAAGCAATTACTACTGCGTTTTGAACTCCGAAAATTAAAAGCACAATGAGGTACAACAGAAAAACAATGGAGAGTTGGATTAACAGTCCGATAAAGTAGCGAGATAGCAAAGTGTAAATTTTGTCCAGTGAATTCAAAATCTTTTCTTCTTGCGCATCAGGAATCAGTTGTTTGGCACTTA
>JBIIXM010000050.1:0-8177 GCA_044338435.1 Flavobacterium sp.
GAGGGAACTTATACTTTTGCTGTTCGTGGTATAGGTACAGAACAAGAAATCAATGTTCAAGGTGGTGCCGGACCAAGCAATATTCTAAACGGAACAACTTCAGTCTCAGTTGCTACTGGCACTAACTTCGGATCATCTGCCGTAACAAGAACTTTTGTTGTTCAAAACACAGGAACCAGTAACTTAAATATTTCATCGGTTTCCTCAACATTAGCTGATTATGCGGTTAGTATTTCACCAAACGTTGTAACCCCGGGCAGTACTGCTACACTCACAGTTGTCTTCAACCCAACTACAACCGGAACAAGAGCTGCTACCATCTCTATTGTTAGTAACGACTCCGACGAAAGTAATTATACTTTTGCCGTTTCAGCAAACGTAACCGACAGAGAAATCAACGTTAAAGGAAACGGTGTTAGTTTAGTAAATGGTCATACCCTTATCAGTACCGCCAGAAATACTGATTTCGGAAGCGTTCAAGTCGATGGCGGTTCAGCAACCAATAACTTCGTAATTGAAAATATTGGTGGACTTCCTCTAAGTATTTCAACTATCACTTGCAGCAATACCTTTGATTATATTATAAACTTTACGCCAACAGTAATTCCTGCCGGTGGAACTATGACGTTCTCAGTAGAATTTAACCCAATAACCAACGGATTAAGAACGGGAACAATATTTATAACTAATAACGATGCCGATGAAGCTAACTATCGTTTCAATATTTCAGGTAGAGGTTTACAAGACAACGATGGCGACTCAGTGGACAGCAGCACTGACATTGACGATGACAACGATGGGATAACCGACATCATAGAATGTGGAACCTGTTTGAGTGACCCATTCGTAAACGGTAGTTTTGAAACACCAGTAATTGATGCTTCAAGCTATGCTATTTTACCTACCAGCAGTGTAAACGGTTGGCAAACCAGTGCCGAAAACTTCATCGAAATTTGGAGCAGCGGATTTAATGGTGTTTCGGCGGCTAGCGGTAACCAATTTGCCGAATTAAATGCTAACATACCGGGAACATTGTACCAAACATTCTGTTTGAACGGAGCCGGAGGTACTATCAACTGGTCTATCAAACACAGAGGTAGAGGTGGTGTTGACCAAGCTTTTGTAAAAATGGGAAGTTCTTTAGCTAATGCTTTAGCATCAACACCAATCGTTGAAATGGTTGATGATAATACCGCTTGGGGTACTTATTCCGGAATTTACGCTATTCCTGTTGGACAAACTCAAATCGTAATTACCTTCCAAGCGGGTTATACCGGATCAGGAAGCGCCTCAGTGGGTAACTTTATCGATGATGTTCAAATTGTAATCAACCAAGGTTGTATCGATTCTGATGGCGATGGTATTCCGGATACAGAAGATTTAGATTCTGATAACGACGGTATTCCGGATATCGAAGAAGCCGGTTTCAAACAGTACAGCAACAATACAGCTACTTTCGATAAAAGTAATCCTTCCCTTTGGACTGATACTAACAGTAACGGAATGAACGATTACATCGCCAGTATGATTACTGCAGGAACTTACAATGTACCTGACTCTGACGGTGACGGATTGAGAAACTATTTAGATTTTGATAGCGATAACGATTCATTCTTTGACGTAAACGAAGCCGGTGTTTTGAATAGCGACGGAGACATCAACGACGACGGTAAAGGAGATGGTGTAGATACTGACAGAGATGGTGTCCTAGATTTATATGATAACGCAGTTGGTTACGGTACAGTGGCCAGAAGTTACGCTCAGGATACTGACGGAGACGGAATAGCCGACTTCTTAGAATTAGACGCTAACAACGACGGTATTTTCGATATTACAACTTCTTTATACGACAATATCGATACCAATAATGACGGTAAAGTAGACGGAAGTGCCGACGCTGATCGTGACGGAATCTTAGACGCTTTCGACACTAATCCGGCTGTAAAAGGTTCGCCTAGAAACTTGAACAAAAAATTATTATTAGATTTTGACGGAAGAAATGACTATGCAGAAAGTACTCCGGTAGTTGGCGGATTGACCAATGCTACCTTAATGGCTTGGATTGATTTAAGAAACGGTTACACTAATGAAGGCGTTGTAGTAGGTCAGGACAAATTCCAAATCAAAGTGAACAGCAACAGAAAAGTAGAAGCTGTTATAAACAATACTTCTGTAACGAGCACAGATGCCTTAAATACAGCACAATGGTACCACGTAGCTGCCGTTGTGAGCAATGACGAATTAAAATTATTCTTGAACGGAACATTAATTAAAACCAAAGCAATCTCTGGTGGCATTGAAGCTGATGCAACTAACTTCACTTTAGGTAAAAACCCAGCCGGAACTAATAAATTCTTTAATGGTAAAATCGATGAAGTTCGTTTATTCAATGTAGCTTTAACGGATACTCAACTGCAAAGAATGGTATACCAGGAAATTGAAAATAACAGTGCTCAAGTACGCGGTACTGTAATCCCGAGAGACATCCAATCTTTACCTTATGCTAATCTATTGCGTTACTATCGTATGGACACCTATAAAGATGATATCGTAGACGATTTAGTAACACCTGGTTTCGATGCCGGAACAGGAATGAAAATGTACAACCATAAAAACATCTATACCCAACAAGCACCTATGCCTTTTGTAACCAGAACTACAGGAAGCTTTGCTACTGCTGTAACCGACAGTTTAAAAGACATCAGAGGTTTAGATTTAACAGAATATGACTATGCTATAGTTCAAGTCAACCACAACATTACTGAACCTTCAAATGTAGCCACAACCGGGATGATTGTTAGCCCAGGGGTAACTATCGATATGAACAACGACAATAAGTTGGAAAACAAATGGTATTTGAAATTAGATGGTAAAATCGACTTAAGCGGTAAATCACAATTGGTACAAACAACCGATAGCGAGTTAGATGTAACCAGCACCGGATTTATCGAAAGAGATCAAACCGGACAGTCAAACCGTTTCAACTATAACTATTGGTCCTCTCCGGTGAGTAGTATTAATAACACTACAGTAAACCACGGTTATACAGTAGCCGGTGTTATGAAAGACGGAACTACCGCAACACCTCAAAACATACAGTGGACAACCGGTGTTAACAGTAGTGCTACCAGTCCAATTACATTGAGTAGCTATTGGATTTTCAAATTCCAAAACCTAACCAACAGTTACGCCAACTGGACTACAGTAGGTCAAAATGGGGCTTTATTAGCCGGTCAAGGGTTCACTTTGAAAGGCTCTAATGCTACCACTCCGAAACAGAACTACACTTTTGTGGGTAAACCAAACAATGGTACCATTACCTCTACAGTTGCAGCCAACAATTTGAACTTGTGTGGTAATCCATATCCATCTTCAATTGATGCGGATAAATTTATCGATGACAACATCGGAGCAATTACAGGAACTTTATTGTTCTGGGAACACTATAGTACTAATACGTCTCACAATACAGTTCAATACCAAGGTGGTTATGCTACTTACACTAAAGTAGGTGGAACGCCTCCGGTAGCTCCGGCAGGAATCAGCGGATTAGGAATCAGTAACCGATCAGCCAAAAGATTTATTCCGGTTGGACAAGGATTTTTTGTAAACGGAAACACAACCGGTGGTACAATTACCTTTAACAACAGCCAACGTATTTTCATCAAAGAAGATAACGCACATTCGCAATATTTGTACAGAAATGGTAGCATGATGGTTGCAACACAAACCGCTATCAATGCTGAAGACTTATTTGAAACTGAACAATTCACTAAATTGAGATTAGGCTATGTGTCGGCTAACAATTACCACCGACAACTATTACTAGGATTTATGAACCAATATGCTACCAGCGGATTCGATAACGGTTATGATGCTTTGAGTACCGAAACTTTGGCCAGCGATATGTATTTCCAACAAGGAACTGTAAAACAAAATATCATTGGGGACAGTTACTTTAATGCCAATAACAGCTATCCGTTAGGAATTAAAAATGCTACCGCAGGTAATGTAAAATTCAACTTGGATGCCAAAGAAAACTTAGCGGAAGACCAAGAAGTATATATCTTCGACAACACTACCGGTATTTATCACAGCATCAAGTCGCAGCCGTTTGAAATTAGCTTACCGGCCGGAACCACAGAAAACAGATTCTTCTTGAGATTCTCAACTACCGGTTCTTTGGGTACAAACGACAACGAAATGCAAAATGGTATCTCAGTAGCACACACGCAAACTGACAACACCATCCATATCAAAAACGAATTGATGGAAGCTACTATCAAATCGGTGGAATTGTATAACTTATTGGGACAAAAAGTAGCCGATTGGTCGTTAGAAAACCAATCAGCAACCGAAATGCACTTACCGGTTAACAATGTAAGTACCGGAACTTATATTGTAAAAATCGCCACAGATAAAGGTGATATCAGCAAAAAGATTTTGACTAAATAACCGTTTTGATTTTGACACAAAAAAAACTCTCCGTCCGGAACGGAGAGTTTTTATTTTAACCCTACTATAAAGCTATGTTACTCTTACTTACCCTTAAGCTAATTTCGCTAAAATACCCGCTACATCGGTTTCCGATTGTTCGCCGGTTTGCAAATCCTTCAAAGTAAATAAATCGCCTTTGATTTCTTTAACTACAAATCGAATTATACGACGTTCGGCGTATTTGAACTGCTTGTCAATTTTAGCCCCATCCGGATAAACCTCTGCTTTAACGCCTTTGGCTCTTAAATTTGTTACTGCTTTCATCGCTTCAAAAGCCTGACTTTCGCCAAAATTCAGAAACAACACTTGCGTCGACGTAGTGACCGTTGGCGGAAACAAATTCAATTCTTCCAACACCAAATAAATACGATCTAAACCAAAAGAAATCCCAACACCACTCATATTTTTCAATCCGAAAATGCCGGTCAAATCATCGTATCGACCGCCACCGCCTATAGAACCCATAGCCACGCCTTCAGGTGCTGACACTTCAAAAATGGCTCCGGTGTAATAATTCAATCCTCGCGCTAAAGTCACATCCAAATCCAATTGGGCTTTTTGCAATCCTAATCGAGTGACGTTTTCACAAATAAAACGCAGTTCTTCAATACCCTTTTTGCCTTCTTCAGATGTGGCTAACAACTGTGACAATTTTTCTAATTTATCCGCTACACTACCGGAAAAACTGAATAACGGCTGGACTTTTACCAAAGCGTCCTCCGAAATACCTTTCTCCAACATTTCTTTTTTAACGCCTTCCTCTCCTATTTTGTCAAGTTTGTCCAAAGCCACGGTAAAGTCAATTAATTTATCCGAAGCACCGATAACCTCAGCAATTCCGGATAAAATTTTGCGATTGTTAATTTTAATCGTCACTCCTGCTAATCCCAAAGCTGTAAAAACCGTATCGTACAATTGTACCAACTCGACTTCCTGCCACAACGAAGTAGAACCTACCACATCGGCATCGCATTGGTAAAACTCTCTGAAACGTCCTTTTTGCGGACGGTCAGCACGCCAAACCGGTTGGATTTGGTAGCGCTTAAACGGAAACTCAATCTCGTTTTGGTGTTGCACTACATAACGCGCAAAAGGCACAGTTAAATCGTAACGCAAGGCTTTTTCGGAAATTTTTCCCGTAAGTTTTTTATAGTTGATGTTTTGTAATTCTTCCACCGGAACTTTATCCAAATAATCCCCGGAATTCAATATTTTGAAAATCAGCCTATCTCCTTCTTCCCCATATTTCCCCATTAGGGTTTCGGAGTTTTCAAACGAAGGCGTCTCTATCGGTTGGTACCCAAATTGTTCAAAATGACGACGCATAATCGAAATGATATAATTGCGTTTCGACACTTCAACAGGTGAAAAATCTCTCGTGCCTTTGGGAATACTTGGTTTTTGTGCCATTGTTAATTTGAAATATTAAATTTTAGATTTTAAATATCTAATATCTGATATTTAATACCTGATATTGCTCTGCAAATATCTTATTTTTTAAAACTATTTCCACCCGTGTTGTAATATTCTTGTAACAAAAGCTGTATTTTCGTGTCAAATAACCGTTATGATTGGATTATTCAGAGAAAACGTCAAAATAGCCATGGGTTCAATCAGAGCCCAATTGCTTCGTACCATATTAACGGTAATCATTATTGCCATCGGAATCACAGCTTTGGTGGGCATTTTAACCGTAGTCACCGCCATCGAGTACAACCTCAACTCGAGTTTTGCCTCAATGGGCTCCAATACTTTCAATATCAACCAATACGAATCTACCGGTAGACGTCGTGGTAATGAAGAAATCGAAAAAATAAATCCCATCATCAGTTATCCGGAAGCAAGAGCTTTCAAAGAAAAATTTAATACGCCTTTTACCCAAACTTCCTTATCCTTTATTGCGACTTCCAACGCCGAAGTCAAATTTGAAAACAAAAAAACCGATCCGGAAATTTCCGTCTTAGGTATCGACGAGTTCTATTTAACCAACTCGGGTTTAGAGGTAAACCAAGGCCGAAACTTCAATTCTTTTGACATTTCCAACAATGTATATTCGTGTATTGTCGGCTCCGACTTTGTGACCAAAGGATTATTGAAAGATATCAACCCTATTGATAAAATCATCTCCGTACGCGGGGCCAAATTTAAAGTCATCGGCGTTCTCAAAGAAAAAGGTTCCACTTTTGGGAACAGTCAGGATTTGCGCGTGATGATCCCAATTCAAGTGGCTCGTTCCTTATTTTCGGCACCTAACATCAACTACTCTTTGAGCACCATGGTATCAAAGCAAGAAATGCTCGACGAATCCATCGAGAACGCGATTATTACCATGCGAAAAATTCGCAAATTAAATCCGGTGGAAGAAAATAATTTCGGAATATCCCGCAGCGACGATTTGATCAATCGCATTGGAGAATTAACCGGTTTTTTGTCGTGGTCGGCTTGGATTATGGGGATTATTACCATTTTAGGGTCTTCCATCGCCTTGATGAATATTATGGTGGTTTCGGTTACTGAAAGAACTCGTGAAATTGGTGTCCGAAAAGCTTTGGGCGCTAAAAAAAGCACCATCGCCTTTCAGTTTTTCATCGAAACTTTAACCATCGGACAAATGGGCGGCTTTTTCGGGATTATCTTAGGAATACTAATTGGTTTTGTCATTTGTTTGGCTGCCGGCTGGGATTTTGTTATTCCGTGGGGCGCGATTATGGCGGCTCTTGTGACCAGTTTTATTGTAGCCTTGGTTTCCGGTTTGTATCCTGCCATCAAAGCCTCGAAACTCGATCCGATTGAAGCCTTGCGTTACGAGTAAACGGTTTATTTTATGGCCGATACCATTCGGTCATTCCTATAAATATCTTGGTGCAATCGCACTTCCGTAAAACCGAAACTTTCCACTAAAGCAACCGTTTCTTTGCCGAGATATTGATTAATTTCGAAGTATAACTTTCCGTTTGACATTAAATGTTTTTGTGCTAAAGCCGCAATTTTTCGGTAAAATAGCAAGGCATCGTTATCTGCTACAAAAAGTGCTAAATGCGGTTCATACTCCAACACATTCGGTTGGATTTCGATTTTTTCCAAATGCCTAACATACGGCGGATTGGACACTATGATGTCAAAAGATGACTCTAATTCTTCCGTCGCTAAAACATCTTGCAACCTAAAATGAACGGCAACCTGATTCAACTCCGCATTCTTCATAGCCGTAGCCAATGCCTTTTCGGAAATATCAATAGCGTAAACCTCCGCTTCGGGTAAATTTTTCTTCAACGCAATCGGAATACAACCACTGCCGGTTCCTATATCAAGAATACGAACTTTCCCCTCTTCTCTTTTCCCTTTTTCCTCTGTAAGAATCAACGCAACTAACTCTTCCGTTTCCGGTCTCGGAATCAACACATTCTCATTGACTAAAAAAGGCAAGCCGTAAAATTCCGTTTCGCCTAAAATATATTGAATCGGTTTTTGCTTTTTCAGTTCCGCTAAAGCACTTTCCCAGCGCAACAACTGTAAAGCATCCATTTCCATCTCGGGTTCCAAAGCCAAATCGATTCGCTTTTTTCGATGGAAGCTTTCTAAAATCAAGTAAAAAAAACTTTCAATCTCCTTTTCGTCATACCAAGAAGAAAGTTCATTAAGAAAAGTGGCCTTATAGTTTTTAAGCAACATAGATCGGA
>JBIIXM010000051.1:0-8153 GCA_044338435.1 Flavobacterium sp.
AATGTGGGAGAGTATGTCGCCGCCTTTTTTTTGAAACCCTGTTCTAACGAACGGGGTTTTTTGTTTTATATGGTTTTGATAAATCAAAACTACCTGAAGCCCACTGGGCTTCCTCCTCTTAATATCAAATGCCGCCTTTTTTTGACCCGAGCGGAGCGAACTGACGAAGTAAAACCCCTATCCTAACAGATGGGGTTTTTTGTTTTAGATTATTTGCAAACTGACGAAGTAAATGTTCGCGTACCTGCCTGCCGGCAGGCCTAACTGCCACTGGCAGTGCTCCTCTTAATATCAAATTTTTATACCGGGTTGCCCTTCGACAGGCTCAGGGTGACATGGTCTTACTGTATTGTTATTTGCTGTAGGGAATAGTTAAGCTGTAATTTTAACAGTAACTTAGTTTGAGTCTCCTCTAACTTAAAGCTTGTTCTTGCCACTAGAGTTTGCGTGAGGGATAGGAGCAACTACCGCGTAGTGCGGATAGCACGGCCCCTTAAGTCAGGCTCAAGGCAGGCCAAGGGGACACGCCCCAATAAAAAACCCACTCCAAGGAGCGGGTTTCAGTTTATTTATTTTGATTTTCTATCCATTTTCTGGCATTAACAAAGGCTTCAAGCCATGGCGAAACTTCGTCTTTTTGGCCTCTGTTGGGATAATATGCCCAATTCCAAGGGAAGGTGGAGCGTTCAATGTGAGGCATCATAACCAAGTGACGTCCGGTTTTGTCACACAACATTGCCGTATTGTAATCGGAACCGTTGGGGTTGGCAGGATAACCTTCGTAAGCGTATTTGGCTACGATGTTGTACTTGCTTTCTTCGTAAGGTAAGTGGAATTTCCCTTCACCGTGCGACACCCAAACGCCTAAGGTTGCTCCGGCCAAGGTTTTCAGCATTACGGAATGGTTTTCTTGAACCGTAACCGAAGTAAAGATGCTCTCATGTTTGTGAGAATCGTTGTGTTTCATTTTACCGTGAACTTCATGTTCAGGGTTTATGACTTCCAATTCCATAAACAATTGACAACCGTTGCAGATACCTACTGATAAAGTGTCTTCTCTTTTAAGGAAGTTTTTCAAAGCCGTGTTGGCTTTTTCGTTGTATAAAAAAGCACCGGCCCAACCCTTAGCAGAACCCAAAACATCTGAATTCGAAAAACCACCGACAGCACCAATAAATTGGATATCTTCCAGTGTTTCTCTACCAGAGATTAAATCGGTCATGTGGACGTCTTTTACATCAAATCCCGCTAAGTACATAGCATTGGCCATTTCACGTTCGGAATTGCTGCCTTTTTCACGGATGATGGCTGCTTTTGGTCTCTCGACTGCGCTCGAGATGACAGGCTTCAGACCCGTAAAATGACTTGGGAATTGGTATTGTAAAGGTTGTTGACTGTAATTGTTAAAACGTTCTCGGGCCGTATTGTTTTTAGATTGTTTTAGGTCTAGTAAATAAGAAGTTTCAAACCAAACGTCTCTCAGCGCTCTGATGTCAAGAACTAAGTCTTCAATAATCAATGATTCTGAATCTTGAACTTTTCCGATTTTGTAAATCTCGATTCCTTCTAAGGCTTTTTCAAAGGCTGCATCGTCTTTAGCTTGCAATACTAATCCGATGTTTTCTGCAAATAGGATTTTAACCAAATCATTTTCTTCCAATGACGAGAAGTCGATTTTGGCTCCTAAATGGTTATCGGCAAAACACATTTCCAATAGCGTTGTGATTAAACCACCGCTCCCGATATCATGTCCGGCAACGATTTGTCGGTCTTTGATTAAATTCTGCACAGCATTGAAGGCCTTTTTAAAGAAAGCAGCATCTTTGATGGTTGGCGTTTCAGCACCAATTTTATTTTGGGTTTGGGCAAAAGAACTTCCGCCCAATTTAAATTCGTCTTGAGACAAATTGATGTAATAAATCGAACCACCATTTCTTTGCAACACCGGCTCAACCACTTTGGTAATATTGGAACAATTCCCTGCCGCTGAAATAATTACCGTTCCCGGTGCAATCACTTCGTCGTTCGGGTATTTTTGTTTCATGGAAAGCGAATCTTTTCCCGTAGGAATGTTGATGCCTAACTCGATAGCAAACTCAGAGCAAGCCTGAACCGCTTCGTACAAACGGGCATCTTCGCCTTCGTTTTTACAAGCCCACATCCAGTTAGCTGACAACGAAACACTTTTTAAATTGTCTTTTAAAGGGGCAAAAACGATGTTAGATAAAGCTTCGGCTATGGCATTTCGGCTACCGGCTTTCGGGTCGATTAATGCCGAAATAGGAGCGTGGCCAATTGAAGTGGCAATACCTTCTTTTCCGTTAAAATCTAAGGCCATTACGCCCACATTGTTTAGCGGCAATTGTAAAGGTCCAACACATTGTTGTTTGGCGACTCTTCCGCCTACGCAACGATCGACTTTATTGGTCAACCAATCTTTACAAGCTACTGCTTCGAGTTTCAAAACGTCTCTTAAGTAGTCTTGAATATAATCGGAACTATACTCTAAATCGGTATAATTTCTTTGTATGGTTTTATCCGCCATTATGGTTTTGGGCGAACTGCCGAACATGTCTTCCAAGGCCAGGGCCATAGGTTTACTGCCTGTTTTTTGTCCTTCAAAAGTAAAACGTTTGTTGGCTGTTACGTGTCCCACTTGGTACATAGGCGAACGCTCTCTTTCTGCGATACGTTGCAAAGTATCAATGTCTTTTTGACCAATGACCAATCCCATTCGCTCTTGCGATTCGTTGCCGATGATTTCTTTGGCCGATAAAGTTGGATCACCAACAGGTAATTTATCTAAGTCTATCAAACCACCGGTTTCTTCTACCAATTCGGATAGACAGTTCAAATGACCGCCGGCGCCGTGATCGTGTATGGAAACAATCGGATTTTCATCGCTTTCTACCAAACCGCGAATGGCGTTTGCGGCGCGTTTTTGCATTTCAGGATTGGAACGTTGGATGGCATTCAGTTCGATTCCCGAACCAAAAGCACCGGTATCGGCAGAGGAAACTGCGGCACCACCCATTCCGATTCGGTAATTTTCCCCGCCAAGGATAACGATTTTGTCTCCTTCGCTAGGTTTCTTTTTGATGGATTGGTCGAGCTTTCCGTAGCCAATGCCTCCGGCTTGCATGATGACTTTATCATAGCCGAGTTTTCTGTCTTCTTCCTCGTGTTCGAAGGTTAAAATGGAACCAGTGATAAGCGGTTGCCCGAATTTATTTCCGAAATCTGAAGCACCATTTGAGGCTTTGATTAAGATGTCCATGGGTGTTTGGTACAACCATTGTCGCTCGGTCATGCCATTTTCCCATTCGCGGTTATCTTTTAATCGGGAATAAGCTGTCATATAAACAGCAGTTCCGGCCAAAGGCAATGAACCTTGTCCACCGGCCAAACGGTCACGGATTTCACCACCTGAACCCGTTGCTGCTCCGTTGAAAGGCTCTACAGTAGTAGGGAAATTATGGGTTTCGGCTTTTAGCGAAATCACGGAATCAAATTCCTTAGTCTCGTAAAAATCCGGTTTGTCCGCACTTTTAGGGGCGAATTGGGTTACTTTCGGTCCTTTGATAAAAGCAACATTATCTTTGTACGCCGAAACTATATCGTTAGGATGTTCGGCGGATGTTTTTTTGATGAGTTTGAATAGGGAAGTCTCTTTTTCTTGTCCGTCAATCACAAAAGTACCGTTGAAGATTTTGTGGCGACAATGTTCTGAATTGACCTGAGAAAATCCAAATACTTCAGAATCGGTTAGCTTTCGACCTATTTTTTGAGAAACACGGTTCAAATAAGCAACTTCTTCTTCGCTTAACGCTAATCCTTCTTGTTGGTTGTAAGCGGCGATATCTTCAATTTCTAATATCGTCTCCGGTTGGATGTTGATGGTGAAAATATCTTGGGTTAACTCATTGTACTTTTGCGAAAGCATTGGGTCGAAATCGGTAAAGTTTTCAGTTACTTTTTCGAATTCCTCAATTCGGATTATGCCTTCGATGCCCATATTTTGGGTGATTTCTACGGCATTGGTACTCCAAGGAGTTATCATAGCGGCACGTGGACCAACAAAAAAATCCGTCAGTACGGATTTTTCTATTTTATGGGCGTTGCCAAAAAGCCAATTTAATTTTGAGATGTTTTCTGCCGAAAGTTCGTCTTGCGTTTGTACGGCAAAAACGGTAGTACTTTCGTTTCCGAAGAAATGAATCATTGTGTTGTTATTAATGTTGTTGTTGTTAGTGCAAATTTAGACTAAAAAATGCGAATATGGAAAAAGGTTTTTCAACAAATTAGTCTTGAAAAGTGGTCCAATTATAAGCCCCGGCATCAAAAGGAGCCGTTCTAGGATTTCCTAAAATATCAAAAGGCACACTAACATCATCCCCAAAGCCTCTGGCGGCCGAATCATCGCCTATGTTGAGTTGGTTGTTTTGTACATTTAAAAATTTAGGGTTTTCGTTGCGTTTGATTTCCGGATTATCGAAAATGAAAGTGTACAAAGGGTTACTACTGCTGCCAAATTTCAACACACATTTGGTAAACGAATGGTTGAATAGGCCTGAAGTAGCCGGATCAAGTGACAATTCGTAGGTATTACTACCATAAATGATGCAGTTTTTAAAATCGGCTTGCACCAAATCGAATGGCACTTGGGTTTCGTTTTCGTCTTTGTAATAATTGTTCAACAAAACGGCCACTTGTCGCGAACTCGACCAATTATTGTTAAAGGTGCAATGTTTGAATTCGTAGCTTCCGCCTAACGTACAAGCTAACGAAGCAATACCGGCGTAATTAATAACCACGTTTTCACCTTTAATTTTAGCTGTTTTGGCATATAAACCAATTAAAGATGAATTGTAAATCTGCGTGTTTTTAATCGTCATAAAATTCCCGTCATTGCTGTCGATGTTTAATCCAACCGCAGCATTTTTAATGATGACGTTTTCAATTTCATTTCCGGTACTTCCGGCGGTTAGCCAAATGGTTTGCCATTGTCCGGCCACGTCTGAAAATCCGGGTTCTAAGCGATCGCCTTCAAAAATGATGTTATTTTCTAATGTTCCATTGGCTTTAAAGGAAGCGCCATTGCCAACAATTAACCCCGAATCAGCATGAAAATGTACCTGAGCTCCGGGTTGGACTGTCAAGGTTTTACCACCGGGAACGGCTGCATAGCCATAAACGACGTAAGGTTTGTCGTTGCCCCAAACGTATTCGTTGCCGTTGACCGGATCATTTTCATCTAAAAAGAAACCATACACCGGTTCTTCTATGCCTTCAATGGTAAGCGTTTCTGTAGTGCCGTCGGCAAATCGTTTCGGATATAAGAAATACGCATCTTGGATTAGCGTTACCAAGTCTACATCTTGTACTTCTCCGTTGGCGTGTCGGAATTCAATAATATCGGTGTATAAGAAATCAGTCGGATTGGCTTCGGCTACATCTGCAGTCACTTCGATGAAAATGTACATGCTGTCTTTGGCCAACAATTCCACCTCATTAAACACTCGGTTGTTATTGCCTACCATGCCATCAACGGTCATGCGGTATTTAGAAGCTTGTCCTTTCCCTAATTGTATGGTTGGTATTTTGATGTCTTTGTCGCTTCGGTTGTATACTTTTAAAGTGTAGGTGCTCGAACCGATATTGGTAAAAACAGTATCTAAATACACGGTATCTTTCGAGAAAAACAAACCGCCAGTACTGGGTTCAAATTCAAAATCTTGTCGACAAGAACTGGTGAATAAAGTTAAACCAATTACAAAAAAGAAAATAAGATAGCGCATCAGTATTATGAATTTTTACTTTGTACAATTCGACCTAACAGTCTCCGGTCGTAAATGTAGGTATTATAGTTTAATTTGAAAATAAGTCGATTTGAAAATTTGATTATCGTCTTGGTAAATAACGGTAAAAATGCCATTATAGTATTTTCGTGGTGTTGGCTTTTTTCCTTGTGGGAAATAAGTAGTAATTTCGTGAAAAATTACAGCTATGGCATTGGACAGAGAAAAAGTGTTGCAACTCTGCAACGAATGGAGTAAAAACACTTTGATGGAAACCTTAGAAATAGAATATATAGACGCCGGTGAAGGCTTTTTAAAAGCTAAAATGCCGGTAAATTCAAGAGTACATCAACCCATGGGATTGTTGCATGGCGGTGCCACAGTGGCTTTAGCAGAAAGTGTTGGTAGTGCGGCTTCACTAATGTTTATCAATACTGAAAAGCAAGAAGTGCGCGGGATTGAAATTTCGGCTAATCATTTGAAAAGCAAACGCGAAGGAACTGTATTTTGTACTGCCAAAATTATTCATCAAGGAAGAAGTATTCATTTGTGGGAGATTAAAATAACGGATGAAAACGACAAGCTGATTTCGTTGTGCAAGTTGACTAACATGATTTTACCCAGAAGATAAATGACGGATTTGTTTGTAAAAGTCAAAGTGCAACTGGAAAACCAATTGCCATTTGTGTTGTATGCAAAGCCCAATGCCGACCGCATGATTGGTTTATTTCAGGCGAACGACAGCTTACATTTTTTAAAAGATTTTACCGAAAAGGGATTTGTTTTTGCCCCTTTTGACGGTGATTTGATTCCATACATTCCACAAGCCGAATCGGAAGTTTATGTAGAGAAGATAAAGAAAACAGATTTTTTATTGTCTCCGAATCCGATCATTGAGACAGATGAAGCCGCTAAAAGAGATTTTGAAGCCTTGGTGACAGCAGGAGTCGATGCCATTGGTCAAGGCGCATTTGAGAAAGTGGTTTTGTCTCGTAAAACTATGGTTGCTGTTCCTTCTTTTGAGTTGGAAACTGTATTTAAAAAGTTGGTTGCTTTTTATCCAACCGCTTTCAAATATTGTTTTTTTCACCCGAAAATAGGGCTTTGGTTAGGCGCCAGTCCGGAGCAGTTTTTAAAAATCAATCAGCAAACTCTGCAAACCGTTGCTTTGGCGGGAACACAGGCTGTAACTGAATCTGCTAATGTAGTTTGGCAAGAAAAGGAAATTGAGGAACAACAGTTGGTGACCGATTTTATTACCCAAAGTTTGGCTGATAAAGTGTCGGAACTCAGTGTTTCGAGTCCGCATTCTGTGCAAGCCGGAAATTTGTGGCACATCAAGACTGATATTGCAGCGACTATTGGTAGCAACAGTAACTTGGAGGAAATTATTAAATCTTTGCATCCGACATCAGCTGTTTGCGGATTGCCGAAAGCGGCGGCAAAGGATTTTATCTTGCAAAACGAATCGTATGACAGAAGTTATTATTCGGGATTTTTGGGTGAGTTGAATATCGATTTGGCCACATTCCGAACCGAGCAAACGGATTTGTTTGTTAATTTGCGTTGTATGAAAATCAACAACAAGCACGTCGAATTATTCATCGGTTGCGGCATTACTAAAGACAGTGTACCGGAAGCGGAATTTATCGAAACGGTCAACAAATCGATGACCATGCGGAAGGTTTTGAATTAAAGCAGTTGTATGTTGTAGGTTCTATGTTGTAAGTTAAAAGCAATAAACTTCGACACATAATTTACATGATATTATAAAAAATAAAGAATATGAAATTAGATATTTTAGCGTTTGGTGCGCATCCGGATGATGTAGAATTGGGTTGCAGCGGTACCATTGCCAAAGAAGTCTCAATAGGAAAAAAAGTAGGGATAATCGATTTAACGCGGGGCGAACTCGGAACTCGAGGCTCGGTGGAAATTCGTGATCAGGAAGCTGCTTTGGCGGCTGAAATTTTGGGGATTTCCATGCGAGAAAATTTAAACATGCGAGATGGCTTTTTTGTGAATGACGAAGCCCATCAGTTGGAAATCATTAAGCGAATTCGCAAATACAAGCCTGAGATTGTAATTTGTAATGCCATCGAAGACCGTCACATCGATCACGGCAAAGGCAGTAAGTTGGTTTCTGATGCCTGTTTTTTATCGGGTTTGCGAAAAATTGAAACCGAGCATGAAGGCGTGCAACAGGAAGCGTGGCGTCCGAAAGTAGTGTATCATTACATCCAATGGAAAAATATAGAGCCTGATTTTGTGGTAGATATTTCTGAATTCATGGATATAAAAACACAGTCTATTTTGGCTTATGCCTCTCAGTTTTATTCTGAAAACTCTAATGAA
>JBIIXM010000052.1:0-8061 GCA_044338435.1 Flavobacterium sp.
GTAAGATGAAATGCTGTAGCATCGGTTGATATCGAAACGATCTGCATGTGTAGACAGCGGTTGCTCTTTACCGGATTTTACCATATCAACATAGCCTTTGTAAGCGCCGGCATAAGGATTAGCAGCTTTCTTCTCTGCAAACTGATTCATTACCGTATCTTCAATAAATGAGGTAAAGCCTTCGTCCATCCAACCGTGCTTGCTTTCGTTGCTGGCCAAAACATGTTGGAACCAAGAATGCCCGAATTCGTGAGCAATCAAGCCAATAAAACCATTCAGTTCGCCTTCGCCTAAAACCAAAGTACACATGGCGTATTCCATACCGCCGTCGCCGCCTTGAATCACCGAGTATTGCTCATACGGATATTTCCCAACCATTTTGTTGTAGAAAGTCAGAATTTCAGCAGTGTATTTTTGTGCTTTTTTCCAAGTATCTATGATTTTCGGATTGTTTTGGTACAAGAAATGTAGCGTCACACCTTCCTCGGTTACCAGTTTGTCGTGAAGGTAATCTTTGTCGGCTGCCCAAGTAAAATCGTGTACATTGGGCGCTAAGAAGTGCCAAGTTAGTGTTTTTTGCTTCTTTGGAATAGTAACGGTCACGCCTTCATCGGCATAGCCGTATCCGATTTCGTTTTTGTTTTGCAAATATCCGGTGCCACCTAATATGTAATTTTTATCGATGGTGATTTTTACATCATAATTGCCCCAAACACCATGAAACTCGCGCGCGATATACGGATCGGCGTGCCAACCTTCGAAGTCGAATTCGGCCATTTTTGGATACCATTGCGCCATAGACAATTCTACACCTTCTTTGTTGTTTCGCCCGGAGCGTCTGATTTGTAACGGAACTTGTCCGTTAAAATCCAAGGTCAATAAAGTAGTTTTTCCCGGTAAAAGTGGTTGGGCTAAATCGACTTCCAAAATGGTTCCGACTTCTTTAGCTTTGGCGTCAACGCCGTCTTGTTTGAAATTGGAAATTTTTAAAAAACCGATTTCATTAGGTTGTAAAGCGGCAATGCGACTTTTATTGGTGTCTTTTCCTTCGGCATTTTTAACCTTTGTTACCATACGACCGTCAGGATCCGGAATGGATTGAAGACGGGCATCCATTTCACTTCCCGGCTGAAAAGCATTGTTGTACAAATGGTAGTAAACGCGTTTCAAAGTATCGTTGGAGTTGTTGGTATACAGCAATTCTTGTTTACCGTTGTACTGATAGGATTTAACATCCATCGTTACTTCCATTTTGTAATCTGCCCTTTGTTGCCAATAGCTTTTGGATTGTGCTGTAGCTTTGGCACCGACAAGTAAAACAATGGGAATAAAAAACTTTTTTATCATGGTTTTGAAGGATAGTTTGTAATACTTCGTTTAGAGTTTTGGTTCTTTTTTGAGTTGGCTTGATAGCTCTTCCGCCATTTTCAATGCGTTGTAGGCATTGACTATTTTTCCGGAAATGCAAGTTTGTGAAAAAGGGATTTTCAATTCCTCTTCGCCCACTTTTACGTCCATATCCAAGGTTACCCCCGATTGCATAATGATTTGTTTGACTTGATTGGCTTTTAAGTTCGGGTAATAGGAACGAATTAAAGCAGCTACTCCGGCTACGTTAGGCGATGCCATAGAAGTGCCTTGTTCGTATTTGTATTTTCCGTTCGGAATGGTTGCATAAATTTTTACGCCCGGCGCAAAAACATCCACATTTGAAGCCCCGTAATTCGAAAAATCGGCCACTACGCCTTCGCCATAGTTGTAATTGATGGCGCCGACTTTAATGACGTTGTTTACCAATTCGGTTTTTTTATCAGCAGTGTCTTCGGGATAGTTGGGCTCTATATCTACATTTTTACCATCATTGCCGGCGGCTAAAACGATTAAAACGTCTTTGCTTTCAGCATATTTCATCGCTTCCCAAACCCACTCTTTGTGCGGAGAGTAATCTTTACCGAAACTTCCGTTGATAACTTTGGCACCATTATCAACAGCATATCTAATGGCTAAAGCGATGTCTTTATCGTATTCGTCACCGTTAGGCACGGCACGAATCGGCATGATTTCAACATTAGTGGCTACACCATCACCGCCTATTTTATTATTTCTTTCTTGGGCAATAATTCCGGCTACGTGTGTGCCGTGAGACGAGTCTTTTCGCTCTTTGGAATACACTACATTGTTTCCGTATTTTTTATCTTTTATATCTTCAGGATTGTCACCAACCGGTTTTCTGCCGTCGAATTCTTTATTCAAATTATAGTTTAATTTGTCGTATACATACTCTTTGAATTCTTCCAAACTTTCACGGAAATTATCGCCCGTATCTTCAGCATACATTAACATGATTTTCTTGCTTCTGAAGAGGTCATACTTCACCGAAGCAATATTATTGAGGTCTTCTTTGGTATAGTTGTCTTTTTTCAAATACTCGCGGAGGGTTTTGTCGGCATCTGCTAACAAATCGACTGTTTCTTTGTACGGAAACACTTCGTTATATTCTTTTTCATATTCCTTTTGGGCTTTTTTGTAAAGCTCGGTTCCGTCATCGCCTTTTCGTAAATAACGAACCAATTCCAGTGTTTCGTTATTGGAATCGCCCAAGAAATTCCATCCGTGAACGTCATCGGCATAACCGTTTTTATCATCGTCTTTTTTGTTGTTCGGGATTTCTTTTTTATTGGTCCAGATGACTGATTTTAAATCGGGATGGTTAATATCAACCCCAGAATCTATTACGCCTACAACCACTTTAGCGCCTTTTTTCCCTTTCAAAAGTTCTGAGTACGCCTTATCCACGCTCATGCCGGGAATGGAGTCTTTTTCTAAATCGAGATGACTCCAACGCTGTTGTTGTTCTTCGGTTAAAGGTGTTTTTTTAAAGGGAACCGGCTGGGCTTCCTGAGCCGTTACAGTTAAAGTGAACAGCGAAAAAACGGAATACAATAATCCTTTCATTCTAAAATGATTTTAGTAAGTAAGTGGTAAAAATAAATTCTTTTGGAGCATTTGTTCATCGGATTAACAATATTTTAGCGATAAAGACTGAAGCAAGAATCTCGCTCAATACTATACTGCATCAAGTGTTCTAATAGTTATTTTTACAAAATATCACTCAACTTGTATACTTCTTTCAGACGAATTCCTTTTTCCGTATTTTCTACTGTTATGATTTCGTTGTGTGCATCGTGTTCTAGCCACAAATAATAGTTGTTTTCCGCTGCGGCGTTCAAAAATTTGGCTTTTTCCGGCATTGTCAAAAGCGGTCGGGTATCATAACCCATTACATAAGGCAAAGGTAAATGCCCGGCAGTCGGAATCAAATCGGCACAAAAAACGATGGTTTTATCTTGGTATTGTATGTGCGGAATCATCATTTTTTCGGTGTGACCGTCAACATAAAATATCCCGAAACCTAATTCTTCCGAAATCCCAAAATCGCCTTCCGGCCTTTTAATAAAGTTCAGATGACCGCTTTCTTGCATTGGCAAAATATTTTCGGAAAGGAAAGAAGCTTTCTCGCGAGCATTGGGTTTTGTTGCCCATTCCCAGTGGTTGTCGTTGGTCCAAAATTTAGCATTTTTGAAAGCGACTTCGTAACCGGTTTTGGTGGCATTCCAGTTCACACTGCCGCCGCAATGGTCAAAATGCAAATGCGTCATAAAAACATCTGTAACATCATCGCGGTGAAAACCGTACTGTGCCAATGATCCATCCAAGGTAAAATCGCCCCAAAGTGAATAATACCCGAAAAACTTCTCCGACTGTTTGTTGCCCATGCCGGTGTCAATTAAAATCAAACGGTTGCCGTCTTCAATGAGCATGCAACGGGCAGCAATATCAATCAAATTGTTGGTATCTGCGGGATTGGTTTTGTTCCAAATCGTTTTCGGAACCACGCCAAACATAGCGCCGCCATCCAACTTAAAGTTTCCGGCTTCTATAGGATATATTTTCATAGGTTGAGGTTTGTGACAAATTTACTGAATAAAAAATCATTTTTTTCTATCTGTACATTAGTTATAAAAATGTTACCAATAGTAGTAAAAACAGATATTTGTCTTAAATTTGCAACATTAATTTAGACAAAATCAAAATAAGATGATTAAAGTATCGGATACAGCAAGTAAAAAAATCGTCGATATGATGAAGGAGGACGGTTTTGATGCGACCCAAGATTACGTTCGAGTGGGCGTAAAAAGTGGTGGTTGTTCGGGTTTGTCTTATGAGTTAAAATTCGACAAAGCAATAGGCGAAAACGACAAAGTTTTCGAAGACAATAATGTAAAGATAGCCGTTGAAAAAAAATCGTTCTTGTACTTAGCCGGAACTATTTTAGAGTTTTCCGGAGGATTGAACGGTAAAGGCTTTGTTTTTAATAATCCCAACGCAAGCCGAACCTGTGGTTGCGGAGAATCATTCTCATTATAGAACACGATCATGGCAAAATATACGGAAGACGATTTAAAAGTCGAACTCGAAACCAAAGAATACGAATACGGATTTTACACTGAGTTAGAATCGGAGACTTTTCCCATAGGTCTAAACGAAGATATCGTTCGTGCCATTTCTCAGAAAAAAGGAGAGCCGCAATGGATGACCGATTGGCGCATTGAAGCCTTTAGGGCTTGGCAGGAAATGACGGAACCGGAATGGGCCAACGTACATTACGAAAAACCCGATTTTCAAGCCATTTCGTATTATTCGGCACCCAAAAAAGCCGATCCTAGTAAATCCTTAGACGATGTAGATCCTGAACTTTTGGCGATGTACAAAAAGTTAGGCATTTCCATCGATGAGCAGAAAAAAATGAACAATATCGCCATGGATATCGTGGTTGATTCTGTTTCGGTTGCTACTACTTTCAAAAAGACATTAGCCGAAAAGGGGATTATTTTCATGAGTATTTCTGAAGCCATCAAAGAACATCCGGATCTGGTTCAGAAATATTTAGGAACAGTAGTGCCGCAAAAAGATAATTTCTATGCCGCGCTTAATTCAGCTGTTTTCTCTGATGGTAGTTTTTGCTACATACCTAAAGGTGTTCGTTGTCCAATGGAATTGTCCACCTATTTCCGCATTAACCAAGCCGGAACCGGACAATTCGAAAGAACTTTAGTAATTGCCGATGAAGGCAGTTATGTTTCTTATTTAGAAGGCTGTACAGCGCCAAGTCGTGACGAAAACCAATTGCACGCAGCGGTGGTAGAATTGATTGCTTTAGATGAAGCCGAAATCAAATACTCCACTGTTCAAAACTGGTATCCAGGAAACAAAGAAGGCAAAGGCGGTGTATATAATTTTGTAACCAAAAGAGGCTTGTGCGAGAAAAACGCCAAAATCTCCTGGACACAAGTAGAGACAGGCTCTGCCGTAACTTGGAAATATCCGTCATGCGTGTTAAAAGGCGATAATTCAATAGGTGAATTTTACTCGATTGCCGTAACCAATAATTTCCAACAAGCCGATACCGGAACCAAAATGATCCATTTGGGTAAAAACACCAAATCGACTATCATCTCCAAAGGAATCTCAGCCGGAAAATCACAAAATAGTTACAGAGGTTTGGTGCAAATTGGTGCTCGTGCCGAAAATGCGCGTAACTTCTCCCAATGCGACTCGTTGTTGATGGGAAATAATTGTGGCGCACACACGTTTCCATACATTGAAAGTAAAAATACTACCGCCAAAATAGAACATGAAGCCACGACTTCTAAAATCGGAGAAGACCAAGTGTTTTATTGCAACCAACGCGGGATTCCAACCGAAAAAGCTATCGCGTTAATTGTAAACGGTTTCAGTAAAGACGTATTGAACAAACTACCGATGGAATTTGCAGTTGAAGCGCAGAAATTATTAGAGATTTCACTCGAAGGTTCCGTCGGATAAAAACTTAAATGAACTTACATTCCTTAAATGGTTTTAAAATAAAAGTATAAAATGTTAAAAATTAGCAATCTACACGCTTCTGTTGAAGATAAAGACATATTAAAAGGCATTAATTTAGAGATTAAAGCCGGAGAAGTGCACGCCATTATGGGACCCAACGGTGCCGGAAAAAGTACGCTTTCTTCCATCATTGCCGGAAATGAAAATTACGAAGTATCCGAAGGAGAAATCCTCCTGGAAGGCGAAGACATCTCCGAGTTAGCTCCGGAAGAAAGAGCACACAAAGGTGTTTTCTTATCGTTCCAATATCCGGTAGAAATTCCGGGTGTTTCGGTAACTAACTTCATCAAAACGGCCATTAACGAAAAAAGAAAAGCCAACAATCAAGAGGAAATGCCGGCCAACGAAATGCTGAAACTCATCCGCGAAAAATCGGAATTGTTGGAAATGGACCGTAAGTTTTTATCGCGTTCGCTAAACGAAGGTTTCTCAGGCGGTGAAAAGAAACGTAACGAAATCTTCCAAATGGCCATGTTAGAGCCGAAATTGGCCATCTTAGACGAAACCGATTCTGGACTAGATATCGATGCCTTGAGAATTGTAGCCAATGGGGTGAACAAATTAAAAAACGAAAACAACGCGGTATTGGTTATCACGCACTACCAACGTTTGTTAGATTATATCGTACCCGATTTTGTTCACGTTTTAATGGACGGTAAAATCGTAAAAACCGGTGGCGCCGACTTAGCGTTGGAATTAGAGGAAAAAGGATACGATTGGATTAAACAAGAACAGGAAGTATAATGGAATTGAAGGAAAAACTCATTTCGTCTTTTATGGCTTTCGAAGAACAAATCGATGTTCATTCGGATTTGCATGACATTCGAACAGCCGCTATAAAAAACTTTGAACACAAAGGCTTTCCCACTAAAAAAGAGGAAGCTTGGAAATATACTTCGTTAAATTCGGTTTTAAAAAACGATTTTACGGTTTTCCCAAAACATGAAAATGCCATCGAGTTTGCAGAGGTTAAAAAGTATTTTCTGCACGAAATCGACACCTACAAAGTGATTTTTGTAGATGGTAAGTTTACCTCATTTTTATCGGCTACCACGCACGACGGAATTGATGTTTGTTTGATGTCATCAGCCTTGAACAAACCCAAATATAAAATGGTGATTGATGAATATTTCAACAAAATCGCCAGCAAAGACGAAAGCTTAACCAGCTTGAATACCGCTTTTGCCAACGAAGGTGCTTATATTAATATCCCGAAAAGTAAAGTAGTTGAGAAGCCTATCGAAATCATTTATTTTTCAACCGGAAAAGAAAATGCTTTGATGGTGCAACCCCGAAATTTGGTTGTTATTGGTGAAAATGCCCACGTGCAAATCATTGAAAGACACCAAAGCTTAAACCAAAACCCGGTATTGACGAACTCAGTAACCGAGATTTTTGCGCAAAAACGCGCTATCGTAGATTACTATAAAATTCAAAACGATTTGCCATCGGCTAACTTGGTAGACAACACGTATATTTCCCAAAAACAAGAAAGTCGTGTTTCGGTACACACCTTTTCTTTTGGTGGCAATATCACCAGAAACAACTTGAACTTTTATCACTTCGGCGAAAGAATCGACTCAACTTTAAAAGGCATCACCATTATCGGCGATAAACAACACGTAGACCATTATACTTTAGTACACCACGCGACGCCGAATTGCGAAAGCCATCAGAATTACAAAACGATTTTGGCCGATAGTGCAACCGGTGTTTTCAACGGTAAGATTTACGTGGAAAAAGAAGCGCAAAAAACCGACGCTTTCCAGCAAAACAACAATATTTTGTTAGGCGACAAAGCCACAATTAACGCCAAACCGCAATTGGAAATTTTTGCCGACGACGTAAAATGTTCCCACGGTTGTACCATCGGACAGTTAGATGAAACGGCTATGTTTTACATGCAACAACGCGGTATTCCTAAGAAAGAAGCCAAAGCACTATTGATGTACGCCTTCTCCAATGAAGTCATCGAAAGCATCAAAATCCCGGAATTAAAACAAAGAATCACCAAAATTATCGCCACGAAATTAGGCGTGAACTTAGGGTTTGATTTATAAAAGTTAGGAGCGAAAGGCTTGGGCATTCTTGGTGTCCGTTTTCCCGCTTTCACTA
>JBIIXM010000053.1:0-8056 GCA_044338435.1 Flavobacterium sp.
TCGACAAAGACAAGGCTGCAGCCATGAAATCGCAAATCATTTCGATGTATCCGAATTCAAGATATGCACAAATTTTGGCCAATCCGAACAGTCAAATGGCTGAGTCAGGAGATTCGCCAAAATCTGTTTACCAAAACTTGTACGAAAGCTATCAAAACCACGAATATAAAACGGTATTGGCAGAGATTAACGGTGCTATTGATCGCTTTACCGGCGACGAGATTGTGCCGAAGTTGGAACTATTGAAGGCCAACCTAATCGGGAAGTTATCCGGTTTAGAAGAGTATGGCAAAGCCTTAAATTTTGTAGCACTTAATTATCCGAACAGCGAAGAAGGGAAAAGAGCTGAGCGTATGATTGCTGTCGATTTGACAAAGCTGCAAGCTCTACAACTTTCGAGTTTGGAGTCTAAAAACTGGAAAATTTTATACGCTACTAAAGATTTCGAAGACCAACCGACCAAAGTATTGCGTGAAAAAATAGCGAAATTTATCAAAGAAAGAGGCTTGGAAAAATTGTCGGTTTCGTTGGACATTTACACGATGACGGATAATTTTGTAGTGATTCACGGCTTGAATTCTAGAGATTTAGCCGACGGAATTACCGCCATTTTGAAAGACTATAAAGAATACAAGGTACAAGAAAAACCGATAGTTATTTCGGCTGAAAACTACACTATAGTTCAAATCAAGAAAAATATAGACGAGTTCTTGGCTGGAAATTTAACCGCTACGCCAACCCAACCTAATTGGGACGGAAGCTTTGAAAAGCCTGTGGTGCAACAAGAGCAAAAGCCGGTTCAGAGTCAGGAACAATCTAAAAAAGAAGTCCAAAACAAGCAACAGAATAACCAACCGGTAAAACCATCTTCCTCAGGAATGGAAGGCCAAGACAGCGAGTTTGGCTTACCACCGTCACCGCAAATGGGAACACCGGGTAAAAAAGGATAGTCATGTTTGAAAAAAGTCCGAAATCGTACACTGATTTATTGGGTAAAACCAATCGTATTGTAGAAGGAACCACTATTACCGGCGATATCAATTCCCCGGCTGATTTTCGTTTAGACGGTCATTTGATTGGCAATTTTCAGTCCAAAGGGAAAATAGTAATTGGTCCTGCCGGAAGTGTTAAAGGTGACATCATTTGCAAAAATGCAGATATTGAAGGCCGTTTTGAAGGCAAAATCCAAGTACAGGAAATCCTCAATGTAAAATCGAAATCGCACATCATCGGAGAGGTAGTTTGCGGCAAGCTTTCGGTTGAACCGGGCGCCGAGTTCAGTGCTTCTTGTGTGATGAAACCGCATGTAAAAAACCTTGCCCCAAATGGACCAACCAAAGAAGAACAAAGCGCCTAACAAGTGGTTAGCCCTAGTGAACATTCCGATTCAAATGGGCGTTATCGTTTTCTTGTTTGCTAAGTTCGGAGATTGGCTGGATGAAAAGTACTCTAATCCACAACATCTTTATGTTAAGTTGTTAACTCTGGTTGGTGTAGCCATTGCTTTTTATAATCTCAACCGACAACTCAAAGAAATCAACAAATCCGACCAATAACATGAATTTACAAAAATTCAAATCCATTTTTACCTTATTAGTTCTGGGAACAATCGGGTATTTGATTCATAAAACTGCTTTTTATTTTTTGGTTCCGAAATTGTATCAAGACCACTTTGTTTATACTTTGGAGTTGTTGTATTTGTTTTTTTTCTTCTTTTCTGCTTTCTTGGTTTTGGTTTTAGATAAGGTCAAACAAAAGAGTATCAACTCAGTTGGGTATGCCTTTTTACTCTTAACTACGGCTAAAATGGGTATAGCTTATGTTTTCCTCAAACCGATACTGGCCGCCAACGCGGAAAAAACGCCAACCGAAAAAATGAGTTTTTTTATCATTTTTATTTACTTTTTGGCAATAGAGACCTATGTAACTATCAGAATTTTAAATAATAAACAATAAATCTGCTTTTAATTGTCATTTCTGTCAAAAAAAATAAAACAGATACTTTTTAATATTAATTAATATTGTACTTTTGCACCAAATTTGAGAAATAAAATCTTAGCTAATTATCAGATATGGTGTTTTCAAAAAAACCACTCCAATTTATAATCGCTGCTTTAGTAGCTTTCTTTCCATTAATTAGTACTGCAAATCCAACCGGAGATTCTACTCACGTAGCCGTTGAAGCGACTCACGAAGCCGCCTCAAAATCTCATGAAGCACACGGAGAAACTGCTAACTTATCAGAAGAACAAAAAGCCGATTTAGAAAGAAAAGCCTACATCAAGCACCACTTGATGGATTCTCACGATTTTACCCTTTTTACTTATGGAGGTGAAGAGCATCCTACGCATGTTGGATTTCCACTACCTGTAATCTTATGGGATGGCGGATTGCACGTTTTCTCTTCTTCTAAATTTGAGCACGGAGAAGCTGTAGCCGAGTCTAATGGAAACTACTATAAAATCAACCACCATGATGGTTTGGTTTACAAAACAGACGCTGATGGGAACTTCACCGAAGACGCAAAAGGACATGTTACCAATCCCAAGCCTATCGATTTTTCAATCACTAAAAACATCTTTATGATTTTAGTTGTTGGTTTGATTTTGTTCATGGTGTTTGCCGGTTTAGGAAAGTCATACAAGAAAAACGGTTCTATTGCCAAAGGCGCCGGAAGATTCTTCGAGCCTATCATTCTTTACATCAGAGACGATATTGCTATCCCTAATATTGGAGAGAAGCATTATAAAAAATACATGAGCTTTTTATTAACCATCTTCTTCTTTATTTGGTTCTTAAATATGTTCGGATTGACTCCACTGGGAGTAAATATCACCGGTAACCTTGCTATTACAGCTTCATTGGCTTTAATTACGTATTTGATTACCACGTTTACTGCTAAGAAAGATTATTGGGGACACATTTTTTGGATGCCGGGTGTTCCGGTTCCGATGAAGTTTATCTTGGCGCCTATCGAATTGTTAGGAACCATCATCAAACCGTTCTCGTTGATGATTCGTTTGTATGCTAATATGGTAGCCGGACACATTGTATTGATGAGTTTGATTGCTTTGATGTATACTTTCAACAGTCCAATCGGAAGTCCGTTGTCGTTCTTCTTGGCTTTTGTACTATCTTTATTGGAAATCTTAGTTGCCTTATTACAGGCTTATATCTTCACCATGTTGGCAGCACTTTATTTCGGGGCCGCTGTTGAGGAGCATCACCATGATGAGCACCATGAAGCTGCTCATCATTAATAAATTGAATGTTTAATTAAATATATATACATTATGGAAATTCCTAAAATCATTGGAGCAGGATTAGTAGTAATCGGAGCTGGTATCGGTATCGGAAAAATCGGTGGTTCAGCTATGGACGCTATTGCACGTCAACCGGAAGCTACTGGTAAAATCCAAACAGCGATGTTGATTGCTGCGGCTCTTATCGAAGGTATCGGTTTCGCTGCATTATTCGCAGTAAACTAAAAAAACAAACAAAAGCTGCAACGGTTGGTTGTGGCTTTTGTTAACTATTAAACATCATTTAAACTAAAGACATATTATAATGGAAGAATTATTTGGACAGTTTTCAATAGGTTTGTTTATCATGCAAACAATATTGTTCGTTGGGCTAATTTTCCTTTTGAAAAAATTTGCTTGGAAACCTATTTTAGATGCGGTTAACGAAAGAGAAGAAGGAATCAAAAACGCTTTGCTTTCTGCAGAAAATGCAAAGAAAGAAATGCAAAATTTAAAATCAGACAATGAGAAATTATTGGCTGAAGCTAGATTAGAGCGTGATGCGATGATAAAAGAAGCTCGTGAAATCAAAGAAAAAATGGTTAACGATGCTAAGACAGAAGCTCAAGTAGCCGGTCAAAAAATGATCGAGCAAGCTAAGGCTTCTATTGAAAGCGAGAAAAATGCCGCTATGGCCGAATTGAAAGCGCAAGTTTCTACTTTATCATTAGACATCGCCGAGAAATTATTGAAAGATGAATTGTCTAACAAAGAAGCTCAAACCAAATTGGTTGAGAAAATGTTAGGCGACGTAAAATTAAATTAATCGGTATGTCAAGAGCAGCGATTAGATACGCAAAAGCAATTTTAGAGACAGCGGTTTCCAATGGTAACGCTACTAAAGTAAATGATGATATGTTGGCTGTAGCAGCTACTGTCAAAGGGAATACTGAATTGAGCGATTTTTTATCAAGCCCGGTTACTTCATCAGAAGTGAAAATGAATGCCGTGAAAGAAATTTTCGCTGGAGTGCAACCGGAGACCAATTCGTTGTTTCGATTGTTACAAGAAAACAAAAGATTTGAAATTTTAGCTGCAATTGCTACACAATTCAACGCTCAGTTCGATGAAATGAACGGTGTAGAAGTAGCCAATGTAACGACTGCTTTTCCTATTACAGCGGAATTGGAAAAACAAGTGTTAGACAAAATTGCTACTATTTCAAACAAAAAAATAACGGTTCAAAACACAGTGGATCCTGCCATAATCGGGGGTTTCATTTTGAGAATCGGCGACAAACAATACAATGCCTCTGTAGCCAACAGATTGCAAGAGTTAAGAAGAGAATTTAGTAATTAATTACCATTAAATATACAAACAATGGCAGAAATTAAAGCTGCTGAAATTTCAGCAATATTAAAGAAACAAGTAGAAGGATTTCAATCCGGTGCTACGTTAGAAGAAGTAGGAACTGTTCTTCAAGTAGGTGATGGTATCGCTCGTGTTTACGGGTTATCAAACGCACAATACGGGGAGTTAGTACAATTCGATAACGGATTGGAAGCTATCGTATTAAACTTGGAAGAAGACAATGTTGGGGTAGTACTATTAGGACCTTCAACCGGTATCAGAGAAGGATCAACTGTTAAAAGAACACAACGTATTGCGTCTTTAAAAGTGGGTGAGCAAATCGTAGGTCGTGTAGTAAACACCCTTGGTGAGCCAATCGACGGTAAAGGTCCAATCGGTGGTGACTTATACGAAATGCCTTTGGAAAGAAAAGCGCCGGGAGTTATATTCCGTCAGCCGGTAACCGAGCCGTTACAAACCGGAATCAAGTCAATCGACGCCATGATTCCTGTAGGTAGAGGTCAACGTGAGTTGGTAATTGGTGACCGTCAAACCGGTAAAACCACAGTTTGTATCGATACGATCTTGAACCAAAAAGAGTTCTACGATGCTGGTCAACCGGTATTTTGTATCTACGTTGCTGTTGGACAAAAAGCGTCAACAGTTGCAGGTATTGCTAAAACATTAGAAGAAAAAGGCGCTATGGCTTATACAGTAATTGTTGCTGCCAACGCTTCTGACCCTGCGCCAATGCAGGTATATGCTCCAATGGCAGGTGCTGCTATCGGAGAGTATTTCCGTGATTCAGGTCGTCCGGCTTTGATTATTTATGATGATTTATCAAAACAAGCGGTAGCTTACCGTGAGGTGTCTTTGTTGTTAAGAAGACCACCGGGTCGTGAGGCTTATCCTGGAGACGTATTTTACTTACACAGCCGTTTATTAGAAAGAGCTTGTAAAGTAATTGCGGATGACGATATTGCAAAAAACATGAATGACTTACCGGATACATTGAAACCAATCGTAAAAGGTGGTGGTTCATTAACAGCTTTACCAATCATTGAAACACAAGCGGGTGACGTTTCTGCGTATATCCCAACCAACGTAATTTCGATTACTGACGGTCAGATTTTCTTGGATGGTGATTTATTCAACTCTGGGGTTCGTCCGGCAATTAACGTAGGTATTTCGGTATCACGTGTTGGAGGGAACGCTCAAATTAAATCAATGAAAAAAGTAGCAGGTACTTTGAAATTAGACCAAGCGCAATTCCGTGAATTGGAAGCGTTCGCTAAATTTGGTTCTGACTTGGATGCGGTTACTTTAAACGTAATTGAAAAAGGTAGAAGAAACGTTGAAATCTTGAAACAAGCCGTAAACGATCCTTATACTGTAGAAGACCAAGTAGCAATTATCTACGCAGGTTCTAAAAACTTGTTGAGAAATGTTCCTGTAAACAAAGTAAAAGAATTCGAAAAAGATTACATCGAGTACTTGAACAACAAACACAGAGATACTTTGAATGCTTTAAAAGCCGGTAAGTTAGATGATAATATTACTGACGTTTTAGAAAAAGCAGCTAAAGAAATTTCAGCAAAATATAACTAATAACAATTTGAAGATTTGAGAATTTGAAGATGTAATCCATTTTTAAATTTTCAAATCTGATAATTTTCAAATTAACTATGGCAAACTTAAAGGAAATCCGTAATAGAATTACTTCCGTTCAGTCGACGATGCAAATCACATCAGCGATGAAGATGGTTTCTGCCGCTAAGCTGAAAAAAGCACAAGATGCCATTACAGCGATGCGTCCTTATGCCGAAAAACTAACGGAATTATTACAAAGTGTTAGTGCCACTTTAGATGGTGATGCAGGCGGACAATATACTTCGCAACGCGAAGTGAATAAAGTCTTAATCGTGGCCGTTACCTCAAACCGTGGTTTGTGTGGTGCTTTCAATACCAACGTTATCAAACAAGTAAAAGTTGTTGCTGATGCTTATGCCGGCAAACAAGTAGATGTATTTGCTATTGGTAAAAAAGGAAATGATGTTTTGAGAAAAACACATAATGTTATTGCCAATAGAAGTGATGTATTTGATTCCCTTACCTTTGACAATGTAGCAGAAGTTGCCAACTTGCTAACCGATAAGTTCGTGGCCGGAGAATACGACAAAATTGAAATTGTTTACAATCAATTTAAAAATGCCGCTACTCAATTGGTAATGACTGAGCAATTTTTGCCATTGGCACCCATACAATCCGAGAATACGACTGCGGGCGATTACATTTTCGAACCGTCAAAAGAAGAAATTGTTTTAACACTTATTCCTAAGTCATTAAAAACACAGTTGTACAAATCTGTACGCGATTCTTTTGCTGCTGAACATGGTGCTCGTATGACCGCAATGCACAAAGCAACAGACAACGCAACCGATTTAAGAAACCAATTAAAACTAACTTACAACAAAGCGCGTCAAGCAGCAATTACCGGAGAAATTTTGGAAATTGTAGGTGGAGCAGAGGCTTTAAACGGATAGTTTTAGATAATATTTCAAGTAAAGGGCGAACATTTGTTCGCTCTTTTTTTTTGGAACAGATTTAATAGTTATTTTTGTTCAACACCATAATAATTCTCGGATTGAGCCTTTATAAAAACCTTTTCAAACAAACCCTAATCTATGGCCTGGCAACAGTGCTGCCCAGAATGATTAGTTTTTTATTGAATCCGCTTTATGTAGACCAATTGCCTAAACAGGAGTTTGCCGATGTTTCCATTGTTTTTGCTTGGTTGGTGTTTTTCAACGTCATACTTTCTTATGGTATGGAAACGGCTTTTTTCCGTTTTTACAATACAGAATCTGATAAGCAACGGGTAATTTCCACAGCAACAGTCTCGCTGTTTTGGTCTTCGCTTCTTTTTTTACTTTTATCGTTAATCTATCGCAATACCTTGTCGGATTGGTCCGGAATTAAAGTAGAATACATCACCTATACACTTTGGATTCTCGCCCTAGACGCTTTAGTCATACTGCCGTTTTCAAAGTTAAGAGCAACCCAAAGGCCAATAGTATATGCCTTTATTAAAATTGGGAATGTAATGTTGAACATGTTGCTTAACCTGTTCTTCTTGCTATTGTTGCCCCGATTGGCTCAAATGGATGCCGAAGGCTTTTTCAACACTATATATTACGAAAACTTCCAAGTAGGGTATATTTTTGTTTCCAATTTAATCGCTAGTCTTGTCACTTTTGTCATCCTATCTCCGGATTATTTTAAGATCAGCTGGAAGTTTGATTTCAGTCTATGGAAGCGAATGATGCAATACGGTTTGCCTATTTTAATTGCAGGTGTAGCCTTTGCCATCAACGAACATTTCGATAAAATTTTGTTGGATTGGATGAAGGTGTCCAAGTCAGATATCGGCACTTATGCAGCTTGTTACAAAATAGGTATGTTTA
>JBIIXM010000054.1:0-8037 GCA_044338435.1 Flavobacterium sp.
GAAGTTTTATCTAATTTTGCCTGTTCGTTGCGACCAAATGAAGAGAAATATACGTTTTCTGCTGTATTTGAATTGACACCGAAAGCCGAAGTAATCAACCAATGGTTTGGCCGAACAGTGATTTATTCCGATCAGCGATTTGCTTATGAAGAAGCGCAAAGTATCATAGAAACCCAATCCGATTTGATTCCGGCCGAAGTTTCCCTGACCGGAAAATCCTATCAGGCTCCGAAACCCATAGTGGAAGCGACTTTAAAAATGGATGAATTGGCTAAAATTCTTCGTAGAAAACGAATGGCTGCCGGAGCAATTTCGTTTGATAAAGTGGAAGTAAAATTCAACTTAAATGAAGCAGCTGAGCCTGTTGGTGTATTCTTCAAAGTGTCGAAAGATGCCAATCATTTGATTGAAGAATTTATGTTGTTGGCCAACAGAAAAGTAGCGGAATTTATAGGTAAACAAAAGAAAACCTTTGTATACCGAATTCACGATGAACCTAATGAAGATAAGTTGATGAATTTACAAACGGTGATTTCTAAATTTGGCTATACGATTAACATGAAATCGAAGCAAGATATTTCGAAATCATTGAATAATTTATTAAATGAAGTCAACGGTAAAAAAGAGCAAAATTTAGTTGATACGCTGACCATTCGAAGTATGAGTAAAGCAGTGTATTCTACCGAAAATATTGGTCATTACGGATTAGCATTCGATTTCTACAGTCATTTTACTTCGCCAATTCGTCGTTATCCCGATGTAATGGCGCACCGATTATTACAACATTATTTAGATGGCGGCAAAAGCGTAAATCAAGAAGATTACGAAGCCAAATGTGCACATTCCAGTGATATGGAAGCCTTAGCAGCTCAGGCAGAAAGAGATTCGGTGAAATACATGCAGGTGAAATACATGCAAGACCATAAAGACCAAGAGTTTTTAGGCGTAATTTCCGGTGTAACTGAATGGGGAATTTATGTTGAAATAATAGAAAACAAATGTGAAGGTATGGTTCGCATCCGAGAAATCAAGGAAGATTATTATGTTTTCGATGAAAAACAATATGCTTTGGTAGGTCAGGTTTCTAAAGCCTTGCTCCAGTTAGGCGACGAAGTATATGTAAAAGTTAAAAACGCAGATTTAGTTAAAAAACAATTGGATTTCCATTTTATAAGAAGAAACGAATAGTATGAAAAATGTAGTGTATAGTGCATTGTTTTTCAGTGCCGTAACCTTTGGACAAGTCGAAAAAAATGTTGGTGATTTTGATAAAGTTACCGCTTTTGATCAAATTGATGTTTTCTTGGTAAAAAGCAGCGAAAACAAAGTCATCATTGATGGTAAAGAAGCCAATGAAGTTGAATTGGTCAACAAAAATGGTGAACTTAAAATCAGAATGTCGTTGACGAAATTATTAGGCGGCGATCATATATCAGTAACGGTTTACTTCAAAAATATTACTGCTGTTGAAGCCAATGAAGGTTCCAGAATAGCATGTGGCGATCTTATAAAAACACTGACTTTTGATGTAAATGCCAAAGAAGGTTCTGAAGTTAAAATTAAACTTGAAACCCAAAAATTTTCAGCTAGAATTGCCAACGGTTCTAAAGTTATAATTGAAGGAAATGCTGATAATCAGGATGTCTTAGTGAATTCAGGTGGTATTTTCGAAGCTCAACAATTCAAAACAAAGCAAACTACTATTACTGCCAATGCCGGTGGCGAAGCGGATATTTTTGCTACAGATATAGTAGAAGCTAAAGTCAGAGCCGGTGGCGATATTACCATTTACGGCAAACCGAAACAGATCAATCAAAAAGTCATAGCCGGCGGAACGGTTCGAGAAGCGAAGTAGTATTTTTTTTAAATTTTTCAAATTTAATGCTAACTTGCAGTGTCAAAATTCAAACCATGATTTTTTTAAACGATATTTTATCCGCCATACCGCTCGGTTTTTTCCTGAGTTTTATGATTGGTCCAGTATTTTTTGTACTCCTGGAAACCAGTGTAGTTAAAGGATTCAGAGCGGCAGTCATGTTTGATTTGGGCGTAGTTTTAGCGGATATTATCTTTATTCTGATTGCTTTTTTCAGTAGTTATCGTTTGATTCAAAGCATCAAAGATGATCCGGCCTTGTTTATTTTCGGCGGATTAGTTATGCTTACTTATGGGATAATATCTTTTATCAAAAACAAGAAAGAATCTAAAAAGAACATCGATGAAATTGACCCTAAAGAATTAGCAAAGACCAATTACTTTTCTTTATTCATCAAAGGTTTCTTTTTAAACTTTATTAACATTGGCGTCCTAGGTTTTTGGTTGGCTATCTTAATTACCATTGGTCCGCAATTAGAATTAAAGGCGTCGCGAATGATTACTTTTTTCGCCACATTAATCATCGTTTATTTTATCACCGATTTATTTAAAATCATATTAGCTAAACAGTTACGAAGCCAACTCAATCCTAAAAATATACTTTTGATTAAAAAAGTAATCAGTATAGCCTTAATCATTTGTGGTGTAGTTTTACTGTCTCAAGCTTGGTTTCCTAAAGAGCAAAAAATTGTGAATTCTGCCATTGAAAAGTTGGAAGAATAATAATAAATACTTAGCAAAAAATAAAAACCTCAGAATCAAATCTGAGGTTTTTATTTTACTTTCGATCTATTTTCAAACAATACTTTTAAAAATTAACCATAAAAAAACCTCATTTTTTGGGAGTTTAATTAAGAGTTAACATCTGGATTCGAACATCTTCTTTAATTAATTTTTTTAAAAATTAAGCATAAAAAAAAGCTCTCAAAAAGAGAGCTTAATTAAGAGGCATCGTCCGGATTCGAACCGGAGTATACGGTTTTGCAGACCGGTGCCTAGCCGCTCGGCCACGATGCCAGTTGGACGGCAAATATACTAAAAAAGTTAAAAGGCAAAAGGCAAAAGGCAAAAAGTTTTCTTTTAGTCCTTTGTACTTCTAACCTCGTAAATTGTATTTAACTGCGATATTCTTCCAATTCAATAGTAACTGCTTCAACATCACCGCCTATTGGTGGATTGAGTTTAGAAACCGCTAATACTATTCTGGATACTGAAGGGATTTCTTTGAATATTCTGGACACAATTCGCTGGGCTACATGTTCTAATAATTTAGAACGAATAGCCATTTCATCTACCACAATTTTGTTTAAAAGTACATAATCTACCGTGTCTTTTAGGTCATCACTGACTGATGATTTTCTTAAATCGGTTTTAATCTCCAAATCTACTCTGTAATCAGATCCGATTCGAGCTTCTTCTTCCAAACAACCATGAAAGGAAAAGGTTCTTATATTTTGTAATTTAATTGTTCCCATTGGTTAAGTTTCGGGTTTAGAGTGCTTAGTTTAGAGTTGTTAGTAATTGAACAAACTTACAATCCGCAACTTGTAACTCGTAACGTTTTTAATATCTTTGCTAAAATTACAAAAATAATGGCAACAGAAGAGAAGTCACTTAATTTCCTCGAACAAATTATTGAAGAAGATTTGAAAAATGGTTTGTCTCAAGACAAATTGCGTTTTCGTTTTCCACCGGAACCTAACGGGTATTTACACGTTGGTCATGCCAGTGCCATTTGTTTAAACTTTGGTTTAGGAATTGATTATCAGGCGCCTGTGAACTTGCGTTTTGATGATACCAATCCCGCTAAAGAAGAGCAGGAATACGTGGATGCTATTAAAAAAGATATTGAATGGTTGGGTTACCAATGGGCTAACGAATGTTATGCTTCTGATTATTTCCAACAATTATACGATTGGGCTGTTGCATTTATCAAAAAAGGAAAAGCCTATGTAGACAGCCAAACATCCGAAGAAATGGCCAAGCAAAAAGGAACACCAACACAAGTTGGTACCAATTCTCCTTACCGCGATCGTTCGGTGGAAGAGAATTTAGACCTTTTTGAACGCATGAAAAATGGTGAATTTGACGAAGGAACTCATATTTTGCGAGCTAAAATCGATATGGCTTCGACTAATATGCTGATGCGTGACCCAATTATGTATCGCATCTTAAAAAAGCATCATCACCGAACCGGAAATGATTGGTGTATATACCCAATGTATGATTGGGCACATGGCGAAAGCGATTATTTAGAACAGATTTCCCATTCGTTTTGTACGCTTGAATTTTTACCGCACCGCGAGTTGTATGACTGGTTTTTAGACCAAGTTTACGATGAGACTAAAGTGCGTCCGAAACAACGAGAATTCGCCAGAAGAAATTTATCACACACAGTGGTTTCTAAAAGAAAACTTTTGCAATTGGTTGAAGAAAAACACGTTAGTGGTTGGGATGATCCTAGAATGAGTACTATTTCCGGTATGCGTCGCAGAGGTTATCCGCCTATGGCTATCCGAAATTTTGCTAAAACCATCGGTATTGCTAAACGTACCAATTTGATTGATGTTTCCTTACTGGAGTTCTGTGTTCGCGAAGAATTAAATAAAACAGCACCTCGTGTTATGGCGGTTTTGAATCCGGTGAAATTAGTCATTACCAACTATCATGAAGGTCAAGAAGAATGGTTAGAAGCAGAGAATAATCCTGAAGAAGCAGTAATGACCTATAGAAAAGTGCCTTTTTCTAAAGAATTATACATTGAAAGAGAAGATTTTCAGGAAGAAGCCAATAAGAAATTTTTCCGTCTGACTTTAGGTACTGAAGTACGTTTAAAAAATGCTTACATCATTAAAGGAGAGAGTGTTATCAAAGATGAAAACGGGAACATTACCGAAATTCATTGTACGTATGATACCGATTCTCGCAGCGGAAGTGGTACAGAAGCCTCACAAAGAAAAGTAAAAGGTACCATTCACTGGGTTTCTATCAATCATGCTATTCCAGCTGAAGTTCGTGTATACGACCGTTTATTTACCCATGAAAGTCCGGATGGTAACAAAGAAATCGACTTTAAAGAATTTATCAATCCGAATTCATTAGAAGTGATTACCGGTTTTGTAGAACCAAGTTTGCAATCGGCTAAAAATTTAGACCAATTTCAATTCCAACGTTTGGGATATTTTTGTGTTGATAAAGATTCATTGACCGAAAAATTAGTTTTTAACAAAACGGTTGGCTTAAGAGATACTTGGGCCAAAGTGGATAACAAAGATTAAATCAAGTATAGAAAATTCAAATGAAAAGCTCGCATAATCGCGGGCTTTTTCTATTATTAGTAAAACTTATTGTTTTAATAAAAAGTATAATTTCATCTGATTAAAATTAACCTTCATAAATCGGTTTTATTTGATTTTTAAAAATTCTTAAGGTGATTCAATGGTCTTAGTAGTAAACCTCTTTTATATTGCTTTAAAATCATTTTTTATCATTTAACGGCTTATTAACGGGCTTTGGTTAAAAATTTCGTAACTTTAATCAAATTAAAATTTCAAATATTATGTCAGGAAGAAGTAGCGACAGTATTTTGGCACTTTTAGCCGGAGCTGCCATTGGAGTAGGTATCGGAATTTTGTTTGCACCCGATAAAGGTTCGAAAACGAGAGAAAAAATTAAAAACGGTTTTGATGATTTGAAAGATGAAGTAAAATCCAAATTCAACTCAGCAGAAGAGGAAGCCAAAGAAAAATTTTCTCAAACCAAAGACGAGTTAAAAGAAACCGTTGAAAATTTATTATCCAAATCGAGTTATAAAGCGGAAGAAGCTATTACCTTTTTGGAAGAAAAATTAGCCGAGCTTAAAAAACAAAACGCCAAATTACAGAAGTAATGCCTTTTGAAGAAATAAAAGAAAATGTAGAAGACATTCAGCAGAATGCCAAAGCTTATGTAGAAACCAGTTTGGCCTATTATAAACTTTGGGGTTTTAAAGTTGCCATGAAGTCGACTACTTTAATGGTCAAGTTTTTACTAATTGCACTTTGTTTGACCCTTGTTTTATTGTTTGTTTCAATCGCCGGTGCTTTAGCCTTGGGACAATGGTTTAACAGTTATCCATTAGGATTTTTAGTGATTGCCGGTGTTTATTTAGTACTAGCAACGCTCTTATTTTTAGTAAAAGATAAAATTGTAGAAGGGCCAATTTTAGAGAAATTCTCCGAAATATTTTTTAACGATTAAATGATGGAAACCAAAAAATATGCTTCTTACGCCGAGATTGAGCACGATTTAGAGATTCTGAAATTGGAAAAGGAAATCTATTTCCAAAAGATGAAACTCAGCTATGAGAAAACCAAAGAAAGTGTTTTTCCTTCAGAACCTGTTCAAGGGTTTTATGCCGTTTATAAAAAATTGTTTTCCGGAACTTTAGGCAGCATTTTAAAAATAGCATTACCATCCGTAATCGGCTGGTTTATAAATAGAAAAAGAGGCGATTAAGCCTCTTTTTTTGTATTCCCTAGTTGTTACTTTTTCGGTTCTTCCGGATTGGATGTATCCGACGGATTGTAATCGGTGGAAGTGTGATCATCTTTCTTTTTAATGCGTTTTGGTGCGTTTTTCATCACTTCGCCTACTTGGTTACTGGCGGTAAAACTAGCCACCATATTGTTCAACATATCGCTTCCGGCTTGCGGCGAATTTGGTAACAAGATTAAATTAGAATTGGTATCCGCACCAATCGCTTGCAACGTATCGTAATGTTGGGTTACAACAATCAAAGCCGAAGCTTCTTGCGAATTGATGCCTACGTTGTTCAATACTTCCACACTTTCTACCAAACCGCGTGCAATTTCTCTTCTTTGGTCGGCGATACCTTGACCTTGTAAACGCTTGCTTTCAGCTTCGGCTTTCGCTTTCGCCACAATGCGAATTCTTTGGGCTTCCGATTCGAATTCGGCTGCTGTTTTTTCTCTATCAGCCGCGTTGATTCGGTTCATCGCATTTTTTACTTGCATATCCGGATCGATATCAGTTACCAAGGTGTTGATAATGTCGTAACCATAAGTCATCATGGCTTCGTTTAATTCGCGTTTCACAGCTATCGCGATATCGTCTTTTCTTTCAAAAACATCGTCTAATTTCAATTTCGGCACTTCGGCACGAACCACATCAAATACATAGGCAGTAATTTGATCGTGCGGATATTCTAACTTATAAAAAGCCTCATATACTTTTTCTTGGATGACTTTAAACTGAACCGACACTTTCATTTTCACGAATACGTTGTCTTTGGTTTTGGTTTCGATGATGACATCCAATTGTTGAATCCTCAAATTTACACGACCTGCAATTCGGTCGATTACCGGAATTTTAAGCTGCAAACCCGAGTTTCGGATGCTCAAAAACTTACCGAATCGTTCTACGACCACAGCCGTTTGTTGCTTTACGGTAAAAAAGCAAGCGAACAGAAAAAGAACACCAAATACAATTGGGATGATAATAAATTCCATACTATTTTAAATTTTAGAGTTTAAAATAGGTTGTACGAAAATATACGTATGTTTGTTACAAATAAACTGTCAACATTACATGAACAAAAAACTTACAGCTCTTTTGTTGTTATTTACAACATTGGGTTTCGCTCAATACGGTAACCGAGACGGGAATCGTATCGGAATTTCAGCCGGAATTTCACAAACTACTTTATTCACCAACAATTTTAAAGCTTCTCCGGGGATGGGTTTTGCGGGCGGACTTTCGGTTCGTGGCAACTATTACAACAATTGGAGTATGATTTACGGAATGCAGTTTTTTAGCAACAACTTCTCTTTGGAATCTTCCTTTAACCAAGATATCAAATACAATATTCAAGGTGTTCAAGTACGCATTTTATTCAGTTACAATGTAGTGGAAGACCACGTTTCTTTAGATTTTGGTCCGGTATTGCAAGTCAACGGCAAACTTAAAGTAGATCCAACCGATGAAAACCGAATCTTAAAAGGAACCCTATTAGCGGCCAATCAAATTGTGGATATATATCCGGTTAGTGGTAATTTCTATTTGGGATGTTCTGCGGGCAGCAAAACCATCAGAGCTGTGATTTTTTATGAATATGGATTTACCAATATTTTAAACAAACTCAACAAAGACGATGCTTTACAA
>JBIIXM010000055.1:0-8023 GCA_044338435.1 Flavobacterium sp.
GAAAATTTAGCCCAGCTTAACGGGTATTGGGAAATTAAAGAAGTCGAATTCAGCAACGGAGAAACCAAGACATATAAGGTTAATGAAACCATAGACTATATAGAGGTTAAATCGGCTAAAACCGGACAACCTTTAGTAGGTTTTCGCCAAAAAGTGATGCCACAATTCGACGGTACTTTCAAAACCAACGGAATTCGAGAAAACCTAAAAGTCTTTGAGGTTGATAATGCTTTTTTCTTAGAATGTAAAACCGATTATGGTAAGTGGAATGAAGCAATCATTTCGCTAGAAGATTCGACTCTAGTGCTTAAAAACAAGCAAGAAATTATTTATACCTACAAAAAGTTTAAACCTTTCTCTCTTAAGTAATGGCCAAACGACTCAGCAACGAAAGTTCTATAGGTGACGTATTGAAAGCTTTTATTGAAACCAATAAGCTTCAGGCCGGTATGGACAAAATTGACGTACAGCAGGCTTGGAAAAACCTCATGGGCAATGGCGTAAACAGTTACACTAAAGAAGTAGTTTTAAAAGGAACTACTTTGTATGTTGCACTAACTTCGGCAGTTTTACGAGAAGAGCTGAGTTACGGTAAACAAAAAATCATCAAAATGATTAATGAAGAATTGGGGAAAGAGGTAGTGAAAGACGTTATTCTTCGCTAGGTATTCATTTCCAAATCTTTGATGTATTCTTCAAATTCAAAAAAGAACAATTCAAACTTTGACATCGTTTCGCTGAAAAATTCAAAAATCTCAGGCCAATATTTTCGATTGTTCAAGCTGACATTTAGATTTTCTATCCAAATTCTGCTGATGACTTTACCATTATCTAAATAAAAATTGCGTTCTAAAATAGCTTCGGGCAGATAGTCTTCGTGTAGTATGGTTTTGAGAGATTCAATTTTTTCATAGTAGATTTTTCTTTTTTCCTCGTCTTTGGGCTCGATATCCAGAAGTACTTGAGCCTTCTTGTTGTCTATATAAAATTTAAAAGTAACGTCTTTAATTTTAGTGTCATACAACAACCATTTTCTCGGATAAGCTTCGGCAAAGGCTGTCCAAAATTCTTTTTTTATTTGTTGCGCTTCTTCTTTACTGTACATTTTGTGAGGATAAAAGTGGGATGCTTTCTTTTTTTACGGTAATTTTATATTTCTAAAACGATCAAAATGCACTTTGAAGAGTTTTTAAAATACACGCCAAAAATACAAAATGCAGAGCTACCGGCAACCAATGCGCATGTAAAAATGGCACCATCCAACCGTATGGATTTAATTAAAGCTATCGATTTTACTAAAGTCGTACCCAAACGCGCCGCTGTGATGATGCTATTTTATCCCAAAGCGTCGCAAACTCATTTGGCGCTTATTCTTCGTACGAGTTATAATGGCGTTCATTCTTCTCAAATTGCTTTCCCGGGAGGTAAAGTAGAGGAAGAGGATGCCGATCTGAGTCATACAGCCCTAAGGGAAACCCATGAGGAAATTGGTATACACCCAAATCATATCAAGCTAGTTCGTCCGTTTACCGAAGTCTATATTCCACCAAGTAACTTTATGGTCTATCCGTTTTTAGGCTATAGCGAAAAGGAACTCGATTTTGTGTTGCAAGAAGAAGAAGTAGCCGGTTTGGTAGAGTTTCCTTTCGCCGATTTTATGAACGATAACATCATTGTCAGTACTGTAATGCAAACTTCTTATGCCGGCAGTATTGAAGTTCCCGGATTTCAGGTAAATGAACATTTTGTTTGGGGCGCCACTGCTATGATGCTCAGCGAACTGAAAGATACGCTTAAATTGGTTTTATAAGTTTAAGTTTTTTAGATTTGCAACCCGTCTGTTATTTTTGAGCAGTCGGAGATAAATTCAAAAAATTATGGGATTATTGAAAAGAAATCCTTTTGGTCATATCCTTTTTATCAAGAAATGGTTAATCCGTATTTTCGGGGCATTAACACACCGTCGGTACCGTGGTTTTAACGAACTTCATATTGAAGGTTCCGAAATCATTAAAGGCTTACCGGATACTAATGTGCTTTTCATTTCCAACCATCAAACCTATTTTGCCGATGTAGTGGCTATGTTTCACGTGTTCAATGCCAGTCTTTCGGGTCGTGTAGATCACATTCGAAATGTAGGCTATTTGTGGCAACCTAAAATGAATATTTATTATGTGGCCGCCAGTGAAACCATGAGAGCCGGTTTATTGCCTCGAATTTTGTCTTATGTAGGCGCCATTACAGTAGAACGCACTTGGCGTTGTGGTGGAAAAGATGTTACTGAGAAAAGAGAAGTTAATCCCAATGACACCGAGAATATTCGCATTGCCTTGGAAGACGGTTGGGTTATTACCTTTCCGCAAGGTACCACCAAATCTTTTAAACCGGTTCGTAAAGGAACAGCACATATCATCAAGCAACACAAACCTATAGTAGTGCCCATTGTAATTGATGGTTTCCGCCGCTCATTCGACAAAAAAGGCTTGCGAGTGAAAAAGAAAAACATTTTACAATCGTTTATTATCAAAGAGCCATTGGTGATTGATTACGAAAACGAAACCATAGAACAAATTGTAGAGAAAGTAGAATACGCTATCGAACAACATCCGTCTTTCTTAAAAGTCATACCTGCAGAAGAATTGGCTGAACAAGAGCGTTTGAATCAATTGCGCAGATGGCAAGTAGAAAAAGACAATAAAGTAGAAGTAAAGTAAATTACCTTCAGTAGCAGGATTTTTAATTCATGATATTGCTACAACTTCAATTAAAGCCAGTTTCGTATTACATAAAAAAAGGATAAGCTACACTTATCCCTTTTAAGTTATCTCATTTTCCTTAACTTAATATACCGCTTCTACCGTAAAGCCGGCTTTGCGTAACAAGGCAATTACACCATCTTTTCCACCCAAGTGAGCGGCGCCTACACCAAAAAAGGTAGGTTTGTTAGTCGCTATGGTAGTCATTCGACTGATCCAGTTTTGGTTTCTTTTTTTTAGCAGTACATCGCTGTATTTGGACGTCATTACATTTGCTGATTTTTCAGTAAACGTAATCATCGCTTCTACATTTTCACTTTTGTATAGTGTCATCATTTCCGCTAATTCTGCTTTGTCGCGTTGCATATTGTCTTTGGCGGTAATTACCAATTCGTTCATTTGTTCTTGGTACGGAATGGCATCAAAAACCGCTAATTGCTCACCAACGGTTTCCAATCCGATAACGTCCTCGTTTTGGGTTTTGGCAATTTTTATCAACTCCGTTTCCACCGATTGCATTTCACATCCCAGCATTTTAGGATAGAGCATGGCAGTTATCATAAACGGTTTTACGGTATTTAACATTTCGGCAGAGAAACCAACATTGGACGTTAAAAAGGCGTCAACGGCTTTAAAATCGTCCGGTTTGGCTAACGATTTCATGGTTACGCCGTTTTGCATCATCATGCTGTTCATCATTTCAACTTGTAGGTTTGGATCATCCATATCCAACTCTAAGCACAGCTGTTGGGTTTTGTCTAAGGCTGTTTTTACTTTTTCAGATAGGGTAGCGTCGCAAGTAATGTGAATGGTGCCAAACAAGTAAGACGGTTCTTTAAGTCCGTTCCCTGAAATCTTCCACAACAAAGAATTTTCACTTTTTTGTCCAAAAGCCACTCCTAAAAATAAGGAGCACAGTAATAAAACTAATTTTTTCATTTTATAAGTCGATTTTTTTCAATTCTTTATAGTTTGCATTGAGTTTACGGAGTAGCGTACCGTAAATTATTCGGTAGAATAGCCAAAACAAGCCCACAAAAACAACTATAGTAATTAGAACCATACAAATGGTTATTGATAAGGTTTTATAACCATCTTCATGTTCAATTTGATATCTAAGTGTGTCCATGTTAGGATTGTAAATGAACGCCATGGCAAAACCAAGTAAAGTGCTGATGAATATCATAAAAAGGTTATACCAAACATAATGCTGTACCGTTTTTCGGGTGCGAATAATATCTTGCATCAACTGTTTGGTTGAGGTAGTGGTAGAGATACGGGCATAGTTTCGGTAGAAATTATAAATAAACCACAATACCACGGCATAATTAACGTAGGTGATAATTTTTAAGTATATCTCAAAACTTTCGGCATGTAAACTTTTGATAGCATCATCTGTATTAAACATAAAACTAACCAAAGCCCACAAACCAAACTCTAACAGACTAATCACCAAAATCCATTTTACTATAGACGATGACTTCCTATGTAGCATTTTGTAAATTTCAACTTCTGTAACTTGCTCAAAAGAATGGGTGTCTTTTTGCCAAGCTTTTTTTAATAAATCCAACTCTTCCATAATCCTTAAGGATTTAATATCTTTTTTAATTTTCCTTTAATTCTGTTCATTTTAACGCGGGCATTCACTTCACTAATCCCTAATGTTTCCGATATTTCGGTATAGTCTTTATCTTCCAGATACAAAAAAACGAGTGCTTTTTCAATGTCGTTGAGTTGTTGCACGGCTTGGTACATCAACTTGATTTGCTCTTCTTCTTCGAGATTGTAATCTTCCTGGGATAAAAAGTGTTTCTGGCCTTCGTAAGTTACTGTGGCTACAGTACGGGTGCTTTTGCGGTATAGCGTGATGGCTGTGTTTAAAGCCACTCGGTAAGCCCAAGTGGAAAACTTTGATTCGCCTCTAAACTTGGGAAAGGCTTTCCACAATTGTATGGTGATTTCCTGAAACAAATCATTGTGTGCATCTTCACCATTGGTGTACAACCGGCATATCTTGTGAATGATATTCTGGTTTTCCTTAAGTTGCTTTACAAATGATTTTTCTAAATCGTCACTCATAGCCCGTTAGTAGTGTAATCCTTAAATTTGTTACACTTCGTAAAGCTACAATTTTTCGGTTTTCGGTTCAAGTTTTTAATTTACCTATCTTTGCCCCGTAAAATACAACCCTTACTATGGAAATAGGCCACTACAATACACTTACGATTGCACGCGAAACTAAAATTGGACTTTATTTAACGGACGGTACAACCGATGTATTGTTGCCTTTAAAATATGTGCCTAAGCAGTATGCCATTGGCGATGAGATAATCGTTTTTGTGTATTTAGATCATGAAGAAAGACCGGTGGCTACGACCTTGGAGCCATATATTTTATTGGATGAATTTGGTTTGTTGCGCGTGAATTATGTGAATCAGTTTGGTGCGTTCCTCGATTGGGGTTTAGAGAAAGATATTTTTGTGCCGTTCAAAGAACAAGCGCGTCCAATGGAAAAAGGGAAACGCTATTTGGTGTATGCTTATATGGACGAAAAAACCAACCGTATTGTGGCTTCCAGTAAAACCAATCAGTTTTTGAACAACGATAATTTGACGGTATCCGTAGGTGATGAAGTGGATTTGATTATTTCTCATATTACAGAGGTTGGTATCAACGTAATTATCAACGACCAACACAAAGGTTTGTTGTATAAAGATGAAGTGTACGACGATATAAAACCCGGCGATCGTATCATTGGCTATATCAAAAACATCCGACCGGATCATAAAATAGATGTCACGCTGCAAAAATTCGGCTATAGCAAAGTAGAACCCAATGCCGAAAAAATTCTGAATGAACTCCGTGCCGGCAGAGGTTTTCTTCGTTTAAATGACAACAGTCATCCGGAAGACATCAAAACCGTTTTGAAAATGAGCAAGAAGACTTTCAAAAAAGCCATTGGTGCGCTTTACAAAGACAAGCTTATCGAAATTAAAGACGACGGCATTTACTTGGTGAAAGAATAGTTTTATTCTCCGGTATAAGGCAATTCCGGTACTAAAGTCGGTTCCGGTTTTTTCTTTAAAAAGAATTCATTCGCCATGCGCAAGGTTTCGTAAGGACGATTTGAGTATTTATTTCCCAAACAAATGATGGTAATAGTATCTTTTTTAATCGGAACAAATGAAGTGTTGTTACCGTGCCACCAACCGTTGTGGTAAATCAGCTTTTCTCCGCTAGCCAAATAACGCATACGCATTCCTAAACCGTAATCTTTTATAGGTTTGGCAATATTGCCGGCGCTATATCCGGTGTAGGCTTCTTGCAATAGTTCGGGTTTGATAAAATCGGGCGAATAGGTCGCCAAATCAAACTTTACCAAATCTCTGGGTGTTGAATAAATGTTTTTATCGCCATACAACCGGTCGTATTGATCCCACGGAAAAATGTTGTTGCCGCGATAGGACTTGCAAACAGTATCTCTGTCGGTATCGTAATTGAATACAAAGGTGTTTTTCATGCCCAAAGGTTTAAAAATCAATTCCTGCATGGCATCACGGTAATTTAAACCGGTAGCTTTTTCAATAATTAAGGCTAAAATGACGTAGTTGGTATTACAGTAATCAAAACGCGTATTGTCGTTAAATACCAATCTGAATTTATGCTTTACCAACATTTCATAAACATCTTGGTTAGACAATACTTTTTTGCGATCCCAACTTTTTTTCAATAGTCCTGGAAAGTTAGAGTAATGTTGCAAACCGCTGCGGTGGTTCAGTAAAGTTCTGATGGTAGTATTTTTATAGGGAAATCGCGGCAGCCAATCGGTTACCTTTTGGTCTAACATGATGTTGTCTTCCTGTACTAGTTTTAAAATAGCCGTGGCCGTCAATATCTTACTGACTGAAGCCAAGTGAATCGCAGTATTAGCATCGACTTTTTTCCCGGTTTTGATATTGGATAATCCTTTGTAATCTTCGTAAAGAATGCGCCCATTTTTGGCCACTAAAAAACTACCACTGTAAAAAGGCGAATTGATGAACTTGTTGTAAAATGAATCGATTTTTGGTCTCTTTTCCTGAAGATAGGCTTCTGATACGCGCCCGAATTTTACCGGAAACGGAATGGTAATTATAGTGCTGTCGCTATTCCTGTTGGTAGTGTAACTGCCATTACGCTCTCCGCCAACAGGTCCTGAAAAGTACAAAAGGGAAGAAAGGAAAAAACCGACGAGCGTAATCTTCATGATTTTAAAATGATTGCAATAATACCAATATTTAATCGAAATTAAAACCTTTTATTTACCAATAGATGTTAATGTTTTTCGGTTAATGCCAACAAAAAACCGCCTCATGGGCGGCTTTAAGGAATTAGATTTTAACCTTAATCGGTAACATGTAGAGTGTTCGCACCGGTTTGTCGTTTTGGTATCCCGGTTCCCATTTGGTTTTGAGCGATTTCAAAACGCGAATGGCTTCTCTCTCTAAATTTTTATCGGTGCTTCGCAATGCTCGAATATCCGTCATGCTGCCGTCTTTTTCAATCACAAATGCCACCACGACACTCATGGTGATTTGACTGTCTTCATCCATTTCCGGACGATTGATGTTGTTGCTTACGTATTTGTAAAAACGGTCCATTCCGCCCGGGAATAATGGGAGTTTGTCGAGTTTGTTAGTGGTAACCGGTTCGTTAATGCCAGGTGTACTTGCGTCATCATTACCGTTATCATCACCGCCGCCATTGTTGCCAACATCAGTGAGTGTTCCGGTTCCGCTACCATCGTTGGCCGGTGGTGTTTCGCGAATTTCTTGGTTGGTTTGAACATCCGGAGTGGCTTCATTGGTTTGAGCCACTACCATACGAGACAAATCTTGTGGTTGAACCTCTGAAATCTCTTGCGGTGCTGCGGCAGCACTTTCCTCCTTTTGCTGTTCCTTAATCGGATCCATATCGACCGGAACAATGCGCTCGTTCTCAATGATGGGGAATTGGCAAATTACACCAGGGTCATCAAATGAGGTCAACATAAAGCCGCCGCCAATTAAGGATAACATAAAAGTAATTCCTCCGATAAAAGCAATCAATGAGGTTTTGGTGTTTTCTTGACGCAATTGGTAAGCGCCGTAGGCTTTGTTTTTGCCTTCAAAAACCAGATCTATCCAGTTTTTTTCATAAATACTAACGTGTGACATAATGAATTGTTTTGAGTTAAGTATCTATGTTACATAAGCAGTGAATTTAATAGTATAACGTCGGAAATGTTA
>JBIIXM010000056.1:0-7964 GCA_044338435.1 Flavobacterium sp.
CAATTTGGCTACTTCACGCGAGTGTTGCAACAAGTTTTGTCCGTATGAAGAACGGTATTTCATTCGACCAACTACTTTAATCAATTCAGGATGTAAACCGTGAATACCTAAGTCGATTACTGTACGTTTACCTACTTCGGCAATTTCTTCCTCGATTTGTTTAGTAGTTTTAGCTACGACTTCTTCAATTCTGGCCGGGTGAATTCTACCATCGGTTACTAATTTGTGTAATGATAAACGAGCAATTTCTCTTCTCACCGGATCGAAACAAGACAAAATAATAGCTTCCGGTGTATCATCTACAATAATTTCAACTCCGGTAGCGGCTTCTAAAGCCCGGATGTTTCTTCCTTCGCGACCGATAATTCTACCTTTTACATCGTCTGACTCAATGTTGAATACCGATACACAGTTTTCAACGGCTTCTTCAGTTCCGACGCGTTGGATGGTATTGATGATGACTTTCTTAGCTTCTTGTTGTGCGGTAAGTTTCGCCTCTTCAATTGTATCTTGGATGTGCGACATCGCTTTGGTTTTGGCTTCTGCTTTGAGGCTTTCTACCAATTGCTCACGAGCGTCTTCCGCAGACAACCCTGAAATCACTTCCAGCTGTTCTACTTGGCTTTTGTGTAGTCTTTCTAATTCTTGGTGTTTTTTGTCAAGCAACTCGATTTTAGCCTCGTATTCTTTGGTTTTGGCTTCAAAATCGTCGTTTACTTTTTTGGCTTTGGCCAATTCGCTGGATACTTGCGATTCTTTGTCGCGTGTTCTTTTTTCTACTTCAGCGATTTTTTTGTCTTTGTTTAAAATCTCTTTTTCGTGTTCCGATTTTAACTCCAAAAACTTCTCTTTGGCTTGCAATAATTTGTCTTTCTTGATGTTTTCAGCCTCGATATTGGCGTCTCTCAAAATAGAGCTCGCTTCTTTTTTGGCGTTTTTAATCATGTTGGAGACATTGCTTTTCTCCAGAAATTTGGCAACTCCAAAACCTCCGCCGAGTCCTGCAATTAGTGCAATTATTATTTGTGTAATTTCCATGTTTAATTTAGTATTTATCTATAAAAAAAGCCCACATTAGGTGAATGCATAAACTCGTAAAGACAAGTTTTGAGCTAACTCACTGTTCAAGGATCCGCGGTTTCAGCGGCTTGCTTTAGTAGCGACGATTTGCTCATTCTAATTTGTTAGTGTTGAGTTTACCAATTAAAATCTAATGTAGGCAGTGTCGTAATCTATGTTAAGAACGTTATTTTTTTTCGAGATAATCGAGCAATAAATCATTAAGCTTTTGCAGTCTTTCCTGCGTTTGTTTTCCGTCAATGGCATTGTCAACTTGCTTTTGTTCTACCTGCGAGGCAAACTGTAAAGCACACATGGCCAATACATCCTGTTTGTCACGTACCGCATAGTTTTCCTCAAATTGCTTAATCATAGCCTCAATTTTTTTCGAAGCACTTCTCAGTCCTTCTTCTTGCGAAGGGTCAACCGTTAACGGGTAAACTCTGTCGGCAATTGATAACTTTATTTTAAGCTTATTTTCCATCTTAGTCAGCTAGTTGTGCAATACAATAGTCTATTTCTCGGATTAATGAATTTATTTTAAGCTTCGTATCTCGTTTGTTTTCTTCACCGCCTAATAATGAATTGGTCATTTTGAGTGATTCGCATTCAGACTGCAACGTCTTGATTTGTTCATTTTGTTGCTGAATCATAGTTGCAGCTTTTAATAATTCTGTTCGTAAAGCCGCAGCATTCTGCTCCAAACTGTTTATTTTGGTAAAAAGTTTTTGAATTCTACTCTCAACAGAATCAATTATTTCTGCAATTTCACTCATAAATTTCTTTATTCATTACTTACTTTACAAAGTTAGGATTCTATTTTGTTTGCACAATAGTTTTGATGATTATTTCTCACTAAATTTAACCGCTTTGTAATTTCTTGTTTTTGAGAGAATTATAATCGATTTTCATTTTTATGTAAATTTAAACTTACTTTTATGTATCTTAGCCTAAACTTCTTTTGTATGAAATTAATTGGCTTGTTTTTGTGTTTTTGCACTTTGGTTTTTGGTCAAAATCAGTATCCGAAAGACTATTTTCGTTCGCCTTTGGATATTCCGCTACAACTTTCCGGAAATTTCGGTGAATTGCGCCCTAATCACTTTCATTCTGGTTTCGATTTTAAAACCCAACAAAAAGAAGGATTGGCGGTGTATGCTGCTGCCGATGGTTATGTGTCACGTATTAAAATTGCTGTTAACGGTTACGGAAAAGCTATTTACATAACCCATCCTAACGGATACACCACGGTTTACGGTCACTTACAATCCGGTGTCGGTGATGTTGAAAAACGAATCAAAGCTGAGCAATACCTAGCCAAATCGTATGAAATAGATGTGTATTTGCCTGCGAATGAATTGCAAGTTCAAAAAGGTGACATGATTGCTTTATCCGGAAATACAGGTGGTTCCGACGGTCCGCACCTGCATTTTGAAATTAGAGATACCGCATCTGAAAAAATTATCAATCCGATGTTTTTTGGATTCGATTCCGTAATTGCCGATTCAAAACGGCCTATGTTGAGTAATTTGATAGTTTATCCCTTGGGCAAAAATACGGTGGTAAATCAGTCACAACGACCGGTTGCTGTGGCCATTTCGCAACAAGACGACGGCAGTTATATAGCTGAAAAAGTATTGGTCAACGGCACTGTCGGATTTGGTATTACGGCCTTTGATTACGATGATGTTTCGTGGAACGGGAACGGTATTTATAAGGTCCAAACTTTTAAAAACGGCAAACTCGATTTTCAATACCAATTCGATACTTTTTCTTTCGACGAAACGCGTTATGTCAATGCTTTAATCGATTATGGTCGGTACAAGAAAACCGGGCAACGCGTGCAAAAACTCTTCGCTGAAAAACCGTATTCGTTAAGTATAATCCAACCCGGAACCCAAAACGGTCTCTTGGAAATAGCATCAAACATCACCCAAAATTATAAGATTGAAATTGCTGATTACAGTCAAAACATCACTCGCGTTTTTATTCCGATTGAATATTCGCCTATGACGGTTAAAGTTTCGGAAGAGCCGGTAACTGCTAAATATTGGGTCAAAGCCGATAAGGAATCGGTTTTTGCTTTGGAAAATGTAACTGTTACCATTCCGCCTAAAGCTTTTTTGAAGGATTTTAAAATGGATTTTGAGGTTAAAAACGGTATTGCTTACCTACATGACGATGTGGAACCGGCTTTTGCCAACCTGACCATTACTTTTGAAGATAGTTTAGCCACTGAATCCGAGCGCCAACGCATGTTTATCGGTACAGTAGATGGTAAAAAGACCTATTACAATTATACTAAACGGTACAAAAATTCGTTTACTACTTACACCAAATATTTGGGAACTTACAAGTTGTTTAAAGACAGTATGCCACCCAAAATCAAGTCGGATAAACGCATCGGTGGCCAATGGATTAGCCAACAAAAAGAGTTGAGATTTACGGTTTCCGACGATTTATCCGGTATCAAAACTTGGGAAGGATACTTGAATGGTCAATGGATTTTATTGGAATATGAGCCGAAAACCAAAAAGCTGGTCCATCATTTTGACGATGGCATAGTGATGGAAGGCAAAAATGATTTAAAAATCGTCATTACCGATAATGTTGGAAATTCTACTATCTTTGAAACACAATTTTTTAGAAGTCAAAAACTTTAAAATCACAGTTTGAAAACAAATCAAATCCTTTTTACGCTTCTTTTTTTGGCGTTCAGTTGTGTGGTTTCGGCCCAAAATCAAACGGCTAAAGTGGCCGGAGTTGTCTTAGACGAAAACAACCAACCCGTTGAAAATGTTAATGTCAGCTATCAAACCAAAACGTCTTCTACCGATAAAAACGGTTTTTACCAAATTGTAGTTCCGGCCAATCAAAAAGTAGTATTGGTTTTTACCCATACTTCGCTCAAAAGCATTACGGTAACCTTACAATTAAAACCCAACGAGGAATTCGAATACCACGTAATGATGAATGACAAAGCCGAGCAGCTCTCAGACGTTATCATCACCAGCAACCGAAGAAGAGTACAAGGCATAACTTCTATCGAACCTGAAACCATCAAAACCAATCCTAGTGCTATGCCCGGAGTGGAGAGTGTTTTAAAAGCTTTGCCGAGCGTGAATGCCAACAACGAATTGAGTTCAGGCTACAATGTACGCGGCGGGAATTACGACGAAAACTTGGTGTATGTGAACGAAATAGAAGTGTATCGCCCGTTTTTAATTCGTTCCGGTCAACAAGAGGGATTGAGTTTTACCAACACCGATATGGTGCAGAAAATTGACTTTTCCGCCGGTGGTTTTCAAGCCAAATACGGTGATAAAATGTCTTCGGTTTTGGACATTACTTACCGAAAACCAACCAAATTCGGGCTAACTGCTGAAGCCAGTTTCCTGGGCGGAAGCTTAACCGGTGAAGGCATTTCTAAAAATAAAAAATGGTCCGCTATTACCGGAATTCGTTACCGCGACAACTCGCTTTTGGTGAATAGTCAGGAAACGCAAACCAATTTTAGGCCGACTTTTGTAGATGTGCAAACCAATGTGAATTTTTCCCCTAACGACAAATGGCACTTTAGTTTCTTAGGAAATGCGTCGCAAAATAAATACAATTACCAGCCTTTAACGCGTCAAACCAACTTCGGAACCATAGACGAACCAATTGCCTTGCAAATTTTTTACGAAGGTCAGGAAAACGACAAATATCAAACCCTTTTCGGGGCTTTCAAATCTTCTTTTAGTCCGAATGACAACAACAATTACCGTTTGATTACTTCGGTTTACCACACTCAAGAGCAAGAGTACTTTGATATATTCGCGGCTTATTTTTTAGGCGAAGTCGATACCAACATTGGTTCGGAAACCCTAGGCGAAGTGACTTTTTCCCAAGGCATCGGTACCCAATTGAATCATGCGCGCAACGATTTGGATGCTTTAATTGTAAATGCTGAAGTGAAGGGAACGCATTTTATCAACCTTAAAAAACACCAAATCGATTGGGGTATTAAATACACGCGTGAGAATTTCCGCGACCGTATAGTCGAATGGGAAGTGATTGATTCTGCCGGATTTTCTATCAATCCACCTATAATTGATATCCCGAATGATCAGCCGTACAATCCGTATGTGGGACCTTTAGTGCCTTACCAAAATGTGAGAGCTACTAATTTTATTGATATTGACCGCATTTCCGGTTTTGCCCAATGGCGAACAGAAACTAAGTTAGGTAACAGTGATTTCTGGATTACAGCCGGCGCGCGTTTCCACAACTGGACGGTTTCGGGTGACGGAATTTCGAATGCGAAAAGCCAGATTGTAGTGAGTCCGAGAGCTCAGTTTACTTTAAAACCCAATTGGGATCGCGATATGGTATTTCGTTTTGCCACAGGTTTATACCACCAACCGCCATTTTACAGAGAGTTGAGAGATTTGAACGGAGTGGTGAATCCGAATGTAAAAGCCCAACAATCCTTGCATTTTGTGTTGAGTAACGATTACAATTTCAAAATGAATAAACGACAATTTAAATTGGTTACAGAAGCCTATTATAAGTCGATGACCGATGTAAACACCTATACTTTGGAAAATGTTCGTATTCGTTATCGCGCTAATAATAATGCCGAAGCTTATGCCTACGGATTAGACATGCGCTTGAACGGTGAGTTTGTACCGGGAACCGAATCGTGGTTGAGTTTGGGATACATGAAAACAGAAGAGAATCAGGATGGCAGAGGTTTTATTGCGCGTCCAACCGACCAGCGATTGAAAGTTGGGATTTTGTTCCAAGATTATATGCCGAATTTACCCAATATGAAATTGTATTTGAATTTGGTTTATAACACCGGATTGCCAGGTGGTTCACCTTCTTATGCGGATGCTTATGTGTATCAAAGTAGATTGCGCGATTATCGCAGAGCTGATGTTGGGTTTTCTTATGTGTTAACCGAAAGAAATAATGAACGTCCAAACGGACATTGGCTTAAAAGATTCCAAGATTTGTCGTTAGGTTTTGAAATCTTCAATTTATTCAACAACCAAAACGCCATTACCAATACTTGGGTGCGCGATGTGTATACCAAAAATCAGTATGGAATTCCGAATTACATGACTACGCGTGTGTTCAATGTGAAGTTGACGGCCAAACTCTAAAAATAAATCTGTATTTTTGAAAGACTAATTGAATTGAGATGAAAAAGTACACCTTCTATATAGCCTTGGTTTTAGCACTAACCGTAATCAGTTGTAAAAAGGAAGAAGCGCCTAAGCCTAAAGTGATTTATCAAGATACTTCCAAAGCCAAAACGGAAGTTCCTGAAGATACCACACAAATCGAGATAGCCGATTTACCGATAAATATGGAAGGAACCAATTATTTAATCTTTCCTATCGGTACGGTTTCAGGTGATAAAAAGGGGATTAAAGTTTCTTATGAATCCAATACCGGCTATACCGTTTCCAATTACAGCGAGTACCAAATTTCAGGTTATCTTAAAAACTTAAAGTTTCAAGAAATAGGGAAGGACACCATTTATGCTTTGACCGATGCTAATGTGCTTATCGAAACGGCTACATACTTGAAGTCTACTGCCGACAGAACCAAAAAGCAATTGATGGTTTATACTGTGGCCGATATGGACACCAACAAAGACAACAAGCTCGATAATAACGACATCAAATCGTTGTATGTAAGCGACATTTCAGGCAAAAACTTTACTAAAATTTCCGTAGACTTTCAAGAATTAATCGATTGGAATGTAATCGATAGCCGTAATCGTTTGTACTTCAGAACAGTGGAAGACACTAACAAAAACGGTGCTTTCGACAAAGAAGACCGTTTGCATTATTTCTACCTTGATTTACTAGCAAAAGAATGGAAAGCGGAGGAATACCGTCCGATTTAAACTACTCAAACGACTGCATGGCCACCAATTTCGAATAGGTTCCGTTTTTGGCTAATAATTCGTCGTGTGTGCCTTGTTCAACTATTTCGCCTTTGTGCATTACTACAATCACATCGGCTTTTTGAATGGTAGACAAACGATGTGCAATCACCACGGAAGTTCGGTTTTGCATCATGTTTTCCAAAGCTACTTGTACAAATTTTTCGCTTTCCGTATCCAAAGCGGAAGTAGCTTCATCCAAAATCATGATCGGAGGATTTTTTAATACCGCACGAGCGATAGACAAACGTTGTTTTTGTCCGCCCGAAAGTTTATTACCGCTGTCGCCAATATTGGTTTCTATGCCTTCCGGTAAATCTTTAACAAATTCGTAGGCATTGGCAATTTTGAGGGCTTCCATGATTTCTGCATCGGTGGCGTCTAATTTTCCCAAACGAATATTGTCTTTAATCGAACCGTTGAACATGATACTGTCTTGTGTCACCAAACCGGTTAGTCCGCGCAACGACTTCATTGTTACGTTTTTCACGTTGTAGTTGTCGATTAGAATTTCACCTTCGTTAACATCGTAAAAACGAGTTAATAAATTGGCAATGGTGCTTTTCCCGGAACCGGATTGTCCAACCAAGGCTACTGTTTTTCCTTTTGGTATAGTGAGCGAGAATTTTTTCAGTACCGGTTCTTCATTATAAGCGAAGGTGATATTTTTTAATTCGATTTGATGATTGAATTGCGTAACAGCAACAGCATCGATTTTGTCAGTAATGGTGTTTTCCACTTCCAAGACTTCAAAAACACGTTCGGCTGCAGCCAATCCGTTTTTAACTTGATAAGAGGCTTTGGAAATGGCTTTGGCAGGAGTCAAAATGTTATAAGCTAAGCCAATGTAAGCGATAAACAATGAGCCGTCGAGTGACTTGTCCACCAAAACTAAATTACCACCGTAAAACAATAATATGGAAATAACAACAATTCCCAAAAATTCAGATAACGGAGAAGCTAA
>JBIIXM010000057.1:0-7960 GCA_044338435.1 Flavobacterium sp.
AACTCTTTGTTAGATTCCATAAACTCGGAAATCTTCTCGTCAAAAGTGCCTTCCAAAATTTCAAGTTCAGACGCTAAATGATCTAAAATTTCCAAACGGATGTCTCGGTAAATCAACCCGTACTTTTTAAGGAGTATTTTGTCGATTACAGCTATGTTTTCCTTACTCAATGTCATGGTTAATTGGTAATTTTAGGTTGTACCAAAGTTTGCATATTTCTGATAAAATCTTCCAACTCGGCCAAACGATTAACGGTTTCCGCCGTGCCTTTTTCAGTAAGTTTATAGTATTTGCGCAAGCGATTGTCTACGTTTTCAACTTCAACTTCAAGCACGCCATCAGCTTCCAACTTGTGCAAAGCCGGATAGAGCGCGCCTTCGGTGATTTTCAATTCGCCTTGGGTGATTTCTTTTACTTTTTGGGTGATTTCGTAGCCGTACATTCGACCGTTTTCTTCCAAAAGCTTCATAACTATGGTAGTCAGACTGCCTTTGTACAATTGTGAATTTTTCATCCTACTGCATATTAGACAAACAAATATACCTAAGTTTTTTATATACATAAAAATCTTAGGTATAAATTATTTTTTTCTCAAAAGTGTTTCGTTCGCTACCTTTGTCAAAAAATACTACTCCATGTCCACTTTCTATAAATTACACATTAAAGAAGTAAAACGCGAAACGCCAAGCGCCATCTCGGTGGCTTTTACTATTCCGGCCGAATTACAATCGGCTTACCAATTTACCGCAGGGCAATACGTTAATCTTAAGCTGACTTTGGACGGCGAAGAAGTGCGTCGCGCCTATTCGGTTTGTTCATCGCCCAATAGCGGTGAATTGCGCATTGCTATCAAATCGGTTAAAAACGGTCACTTTTCGAAATTTGCCAACGAGCATTTGAAAGCCGGCGATCTTTTGGAAGTGAGTCAACCCGAAGGAAGATTCACCTTTGAACCGAATAATTCTAATCAAAAAAACTATGCAGCTTTTGCAGCCGGTAGTGGCATTACCCCAATAATGTCTATCTTGAAATCGGTTTTAGAAAACGAATCTAACAGTACATTTGTTTTGGTTTTCGGCAATAAAACTCCGGCAGAAACCATCTTTCACGATGAATTACATGCCCTGCAATTACAGTATGTAGGCCGATTTTTTGTGCATTTTGTGTACAGTCAGACTAAAGTAGACAACGAACTATTTGGTCGTATTGATAAAGCAACCGTTAACTTCGTACTACACAACAAACACAAAGAAAAGACGTTCGATAAGTTTTACTTATGCGGTCCGGAAGAAATGATAAACTTGGTTTCTACTGTTTTGAAAGAACACAATGTAGCCGAGAAAAACATCAAGTTTGAGTTGTTTTCTACTTCAACGGCAGCGGATAATTCGGCAGCCACTGCTCAAGAAGGTCATACTAAAATCACCGTTTTGGTAGATGATGAAGAAACCACTTTCGAGATGTCGCAGAAGCAAACCCTATTAGAAGCCGCTTTAAAACAAGGCATCGATGCTCCATACTCTTGTCAGGGCGGTATCTGTAGTTCTTGTTTGGCGCGCATTACAAATGGCGCAGCAGTGATGAAAAAGAATTCGATTTTAACCGATGGTGAAGTCGCCGAAGGATTGGTTTTAACTTGCCAAGCGCATCCGACTACGACAGAAATTTATGTGGATTTTGACGACGTATAGTCTTTAAAAAAAATACTGTTTTAAAATTCCAATTTTGTTTAGGCAAGATTGGAATTTATTTTTGCTACCACAGCATCAACCGGTATGATTCTCATAGCGTCTTCATAGCCCGCAACCGTTTTGTTCCCGTAGACAGAAGTAGGCAAAAGCGGGTATTTTTCTCGATCGGCAGTCAAGCAATTTTCTAAAGGTTGGTTGAAAGGTTTGAATCCGGCATACGGATGTGTCGCGCCCCAAAGCGTTACTACTTTAACACCTAACATGGCGGCAATATGCGAATTTCCGGAATCCATAGACAACATGACATCCAAATTAGAAATCAACTGAAGCTCTTGTTGTAATTTGAGCTTTCCGGCCACCACTATTACATTGTCTACATTAGCCGATAGCGCATGCAGCTGTTCGGTTTCTTTTTTACCTCCGCCAAAAAGGAAAATTTTGTTGCTGTTGTTTTCGGCCAATTTATGGATGACTTCCTGCATCAAATCGAGCGGATAAACTTTGCTTTCATATTGGGCGAAAGGAGCAATACCAATCCAATTCGTATTCCCTTTTTCTCCGCAAACTTTGAAAACTTCTTCCGTAAGCCGGGCTTTTTCAGGGAAATCAGGATGGGTTAAATCGATGTTGAATCCGAGGGTTTTGAAGGTTTCGACATGGCGATCCACCATGGATTTTACCGGTTCAAAAATTTTATTTTTCGCTCTGGTTAATGCTTTTTTTTCTGCACGGCCTTTATCTGAGTAAGCCACCTTTTTACCGCTTAAAACGAAAAGATTTCGGATGACAATAGAGCGTAAAACATTGTGTAAATCAGCTACCGCGTTGATGTTGCGCTTTTTTAAATCGGCGTATAGTTTGAACAAGCCCATAGTGCCTTTGTGCCTACCGTTAAGGTCAACTGCAAAAAAGGCAACATTCGGAATGCCTTCAAAAAAAGGTTGGAAAAACGGTCGGGAAACCACGGTGACTTTAACGTGCTGATTTTGCTGAACCAATGCACGTATAACAGGAACCGTCATCGCAACATCGCCCATGGCAGATAATCGGATGACGGCTATATGTGTTGTTGGTGTTGACAAAAGTTTGTCGGTTATTTTTTGTTTTGGTACAATACCGGATTCAATTCTTCGTCGTTGTACATTTTCATTTGTTTGTAGACTTTCATGTATTTGTCGCCGTTTCCAATATCGGTCAACAAATCATTGATAGAAACAAACATATCACTTTTTTGATCCAATAATACGTTTAGTTTTTCCTGACATTTGGCTCTGTGCTCCTCAGTAGCTTCTGCACGATTAGCTTCTTCGCTCATGTGGTAAATTTTCAAAGCTAAAATCGACAAACGATCGATTGCCCAGGCTGGACTTTCGGTATTGATTTTGGCCTCAGGTTTTACTTGAACTTCCTTATATTTCTGTAAAAAATAGCTGTCGATGTATTCCACCATATCCGTACGCACTTGGTTGGAAGCATCAATTTTTCGCTTTAAATCCAAGGCGGCTACCGGATCGATATTCGGGTCGCGGATAATGTCTTCATAATGCCATTGCACGGTGTCAACCCAATTTTTAGCATACAACAAATACTCTATAGTTCCTTTGGCGTATGGGTTTAAAGTAGGTTGGTAAACATCGTCAATAATGTGATAATCTTTGATACATTGTTCAAAAATCGGGAAGGCAAATTGTGAAAACATAACGCAGTTTTTATTTTATTTCTTAGTAATCAACCAAAAGGTCTCGGGTGCAAAGATAGTTTTTTATACTTTTACCTCAACAAAATTTAAGTCGTCCATGCACATTCATTACATTTCTGAGCAAAACAGTATTCTCAACCATTTTTTGGCCCAAATTCGTGATGTTACCATCCAAAAAGACAGCATGCGTTTTCGAAAAAATATTGAGCGCATCGGTGAAATCATGGCGTATGAGTTGAGTAAAACGCTTGAATATAAAGATATTGATGTTCAAACACCACTAGGTATAAAACACACTACCACTATTGCGGACCATGTGGTTTTATGTTCCATTCTTCGCGCCGGATTGGCTTTGCATACCGGTTTTATGAACATCTTTGACAATGCGGAAAACGGATTCGTATCGGCTTATCGCCATCATTACAATAACGATGATCTATTTGAAATTTTAGTAGAATACCAAGCGGCACCTTCTTTTGAAAATAAAAACCTCATTTTAATTGATCCGATGTTGGCCACCGGACAATCGATAGTAGCTGTTTTACATAAATTGCATTTGGAACAAAAGCCGAAAGAGATTCACATAGCCGTAGTCATTGCCGCGCCTGAGGGAATTGCTTATTTAGAAAAAAACCTGCCGGACAATTGCCACTTATGGGTAGCCGCTTTAGATGATCGCCTGAATGAGAAAAACTACATCATTCCCGGATTAGGCGATGCAGGAGATTTGGCTTACGGCAGTAAACTATAGTTGCGCAAAAAAAGCGGCAAAACTCCCAATGATTAATAAAAGTAAAACGATTTCCTGATACATTTTGTTTTGGGAGTATTCGATATTGTTTGTCGTCATTACGGCTAAAGGGAAAAACGTAAACAATAACATCGCGTTATTTTTTTCGGGAGAAAGGATAAAAACAATACTGCCAATCAGAAATCCGAATACCATTTTCTTATAAGAAGCTTGTAAAATCAGCGGTCTGTTGGTTAATGTGAATACCATCGACAGTAAAAAATACAAGGCAACCACAACATAAAAAGACAAAGCTGCATTTTGGAAATTGTTCGTAAAATAATTCCATTCCAAATGCATTTGGGCTTGGAGTACAATATGGTCAATCCACGATTTATCTATCAACAAAGCCGCCACCAAAAAAACCACAGCGGTAGTCACAAAAGCCACAAACGGCAACAACCAATTTCGGTAATCGCGCGACACATGAAAAATAATCGAAATGTAAACTAAAAGCACGAAAAGGATGCACCAAAAATGGAATAGTGAAGCGATGAAAATCCACATCGAAGCATCAAAAATTTTCTCTTTTGGCGCTTTTAAAGTTTGCAACGAAATGAGCCTTCTCATCGCTAAAAGCAGAAAGAAATTGGCAAACAACAAGTTGGAATGGCTGAAAACTGATGGAAAAAGCATCAAATACAATAAGAAAAAGAAAATGGCATAACTGCTGTTTTTGGTCAGCCCGTTTTTCTTTACTATAAAATTGACCAAGAAAAAACAAACCAATAAAAGAATGATTAACAAAACATTAGCCGAATTTCCACCAGCCGTAACAGATTGACTTAACAAGCTGTTTTGGTAAACAAAAAAAGAAGCCAAAAGCAAAAGAAACACCAAGACATAATTAACGATGCTTGATTTTTTAAAAATGCTTGTAATCATGAGGATATTTTATACATTTGTGGTGTAAATATAACATTTTATACAATGAAAGCATTTTTCGAAGCTATTCAAACTTTATTTGTAGACTTTTTATTCAAACCTTTAGATTGGTTACGCGAATTAGAATTGAGCAACTGGTGGTTGGCCAACATTGTAAGCTGGACTTTAATCATTGTTTGCTGCAAATACATTGTGTACTGGTGTAAAGAGTTGAAAAAGCACCAAGCCAACAACGAAGAAAACCAAGATACAACGGCTCACTCTTTCTTAAGCTAAGTCGAAGCCGATATCTTTCCTGAAATACATCTTATCAAAATGTAACTTGTTTATGTTTTGGTAAGATTTTTTTATGGCTTCTTGGTACGTAGTTCCAAAAGATGTCACGGCCAAAACCCTTCCGCCATTGGTTACCACTTGACCGTTTTCTAATTTCGTTCCCGCATGAAAGACTAAAGAATCTGTAATACTTTCAATGCCCGAAATGACAAATCCTTTATCGTAATCCTCCGGATAACCTCCTGAAACTAACATAATCGTAGTAGCGCTACGCGAATCAATAGTCAAAGTAACTTCATCGAGTTTTTGTTCGGCTACCGCTTGAAACAACGTCACCAAATCTGACTGGATTCTCGGCATAACCACCTCAGTTTCCGGATCGCCCATTCTCACGTTATACTCAATTACCATGGGTTCGCCTTTAACAATAATCAAACCGATAAACACAAATCCTTTGTATTCAATACCGTCTTTTTGCAAACCGGCAACGGTTGGTTTTACGATTCGGCTTTCAATTTTTCCCATCAACACTTCATCCGCAAACGGCACCGGCGATACAGCACCCATTCCTCCGGTATTCAATCCGGTGTCGCCTTCTCCAATTCGCTTGTAATCTTTGGCTGTGGGAAGTAATTTGTAATTTTTCCCATCGGTTAGCACAAAACAACTCAATTCAATTCCATCCAAAAACTCCTCGATAACCACTTTGGAACTCGCTGCGCCAAACTTAGCGTTCACCAACATATTGCGCAATTCGTTTTGGGCTTCTTGTAAATCTTGCAAAATTAAAACACCTTTACCGGCCGCTAATCCGTCGGCTTTTAGCACGTATGGCGGTTGTAAAGTGGTTAAAAATTCACAACCTTGCGCTACGGTTTCAGCTGTAAAACTGGCATACGCTGCAGTTGGGATTTGGTGTTTGACTAAAAATTCTTTGGCAAATTCTTTACTGCCTTCGAGTTGAGCACCTAATTTAGAAGGGCCAATTACCGGAACGTGGCAGATTTGAGTATCGCTTTTAAAGAAATCGTAAATCCCATGTACCAAAGGATCTTCGGGGCCAACCACTACCATATCAATGCTTTCGCTAAGGACTAATGCTTTGATCGCTTCAAAATTTGTTGGGCTAACCTCAACGTTTGTAGCAATAGCTGCGGTTCCGGCATTTCCGGGTGCTACTAATAGCTTTTCACAAGACGGACTTTGTAATAATTTATAGGCTAAAGCATGTTCCCTTCCTCCGGAACCGAGTAGTAAAATAGTCATGGTGTGTGTTGTTTGTAGTTGTGGCACAAAAGTAGTTTGTTTTTGATGGACTTTAAAGTCATTCTTTTAAAAATTTGTCGCCGCAACGCTTTGCTTTTATTATTTTTGGTGAAAATTGTCAGCGGTGTTTCCACTATTTCATTTCTCGCTTTGGTTGAAAGGCTTTCCTATAAAGAAAGCTCAGGTAGCATTTGACCATATCCAAAGTATTACTGAAGCGGAATATCCTCAATACATCGCTCAAAAAAGAAATGAAATTGTTGCGTTTCACCTCAAGCACAATGCTTCTTATAAGGCATTAGTCGGAAATGCGAATCCTGAAGCTTGGGAATCGCTACCGGTGATGACCAAGAAAGATTTTCAAAAACCTTTAAAAGAAAGGCTTTCCACAGGATTTACAACTAAAAACGTCTATGTAAACAAAACCTCCGGTTCGAGCGGAGATCCTTTTATTTTTGCTAAAGATAAATTTTCGCATGCCTTAACTTGGGTCAATATCATTGAGCGTTTTGGTTGGTTTGGGATCGATTTTAACCAATCATTGCAAGCCCGATTTTATGGCATTCCGTTGGATTTTATTGGCAACAACAAAGAACGTCTCAAAGACTTTCTAAGCCATCGTTACCGTTTTCCCATTTTTGATTTATCGGACAAAGTGTTGGAAGATGTTTTACTCCAATTTGGACGAAAACGCTTCAATTATATCAATGGGTATACAAGTTCTATCGTTTTATTTGCCAAGTTTTTACAGCGAAAAAAGATTGTACTAACCTCTGTTTGTCCTACTTTAAAATGTTGTGTGGTGACCTCCGAAATGCTTTTTGAAAACGATAAAATTTTGTTGGAAACCCAATTTGGCGTTCCGGTGGTTAACGAATACGGTGCTTCCGAATTGGATTTAATTGCATTTCAAAATCCGCAAGACGAATGGCAGGTAAACAGTGAAACCCTGTATGTGGAAATTTTAGACGAACACAACAACGTACTGCCAAATGGTGAAGAAGGTCGTGTAGTGATTACTTCACTCTACAACAAAGCGCATCCGTTTATTCGGTATGACATAGGCGATATCGGAATTTTAGACGAGCAAAGTACAACCAAAAAACCACTGCTGAAAAAACTCATCGGCAGAACCAATGATGTAGCACTTTTGCCCAGCGGTAAAAAATCGCCGGGACTGACTTTTTACTATGTCACCAAAAGCATTATTGAAGACGATGGAAATGTGAAAGAATTTGTCATTAAACAAACCAAAATTGATACTTTTGACATTGAATATGTGAGTGAAAAGACCTTGACTGTGGCGCAAATTCAAGCCATTGAAAAGGCCATTACTACGTATTTGGAAAGTGG
>JBIIXM010000058.1:0-7941 GCA_044338435.1 Flavobacterium sp.
ATGGCGAGGTAGCTCAGTTGGTTAGAGCGCAGGATTCATAACCCTGAGGTCGAGAGTTCAAATCTCTCTCTCGCTACAAACAAAAACCCCTTACTACATATTAGTAAGGGGTTTTTTAATGCGTAATTTTTGAATATACAAAAAACTATTAGTTTTTAATAAACTTCATCGTATACACTTCTTGATTGGTAAATACCTTTAAAAAATACATTCCTGAATTAAGTGTATTCATCTCAATCGAATCAGAAACTGCATTACTGCTCATTACTTGCACGCCATTGATACTGTATATTTCAACTTTCGAAATTCCTTCGGTAGCCGTAAGGTGGAGTACATCACCCACAGGATTGGGATACATAGCAACTCGACCTGTGACTGACTCACAATTGCTGTTTACAATTGCGTTATCGTTGTCGTATTGATTGCATAGGTTTTGCATATATACCACCTCGTTGGCATCGCAACAGACCGATTCTAAATCAGGATTACCAGAAAAATAAATATAATCTTCAATGATGCCATTTTGGGTAGATAAACTGGTTAGTTGATTGTTGCTGCAGTCAAAATTTTTTAAATTAAACATATTGTCCACATTCAAACTCGTCAGCAAATTGTCTGAGCAAAAAAACAGGCGTACATAGTTTACATTATCTAAAATTAACGTTTCAATTCCGTTATTTGAAATTCTCAAGGTCTCCAGATTTGGACAATTACTTAGGTCTAAATTGGATATTGCATTGCCTGTTAAATCTAAAGAGATCAACAAGTTTTGGTTGGTCAAATCTATTGATGTTAATAAATTCTCTTGATTAATGGTGTAATTTGGAGTAGAACCAATACACGTAAGACTCAATAAATTTACAGCGTCTGACAAATCTATAGTTGAAAGAGCTCCTAAATAGCTTAGGTTTTTTAGGTTTGACAGATTACTTAAATTGAGCGAAGTAAGTGCAGGACAATAAAGGTCTAAATCGCGCAATTGGATATTTGCCGATAAATCCAGAGACGTAAGCGAACTGCTATTGCATTGAAACTTTTTCAAGTTTAAATGGGGAGAAAGATCAACGATTGTTGTAGATGAAGATCCCACCGAATTGAGTAAACTCAATTGCTCTAAATTAACCAATGTCGGTTGGTAAAAACTAGGAAAATCAGCATAATAGCTGCTAATCTTTTTTACATTGGTAAAGTATTGTAGCCCTTGAAGATTAGTAATATTGGAATATCCTAAATCTAAGCCCTCTACCGCCAAGGCCTCTGCAAAACTTACTTCTCCATCTTGGTTGGCATCAATACGCGGATAAACCACAAAATTATTGAGGTCACTATTGTAATTGGTGTAGGAGATTAATAAAAGATCCTTAAACACAGGATCTGGAATGCTAATGTTTTGGGCAGATACCATGAAAGAAAACAAAAACAAAAACAAAAGTAATTTTATTTTCATAGAGATAGCATATTGGTTAATAACAGATTATCAAAAAATTAAATCTTCTAAATTTAACTCAAAATACTTTCACAACTTAACTTTAGAAGCCTATATATCAAAAAACTAACAGTTGTTTAACAACTTTCTACAAAACAAGCTGTTTTTGCAATTTTGGTTAAACAGTTTTATTTTCGTTTCAAAATTACTTGCCTCTTGCGAAGCAAATCTCCAACTAGTAAAATATGTTCATTTGGTTTTCTATAGCTGAAACTGAGCAAAGGCCAACTCTATGTTATTTTTTACGAAAAAAATATGGAAATTCCTACCACAACATTTAAAGTCTGAATGAACAAAAATATTACCAATTGGGCCAAATTATGTTGTTGAGGAAAATGAGGTAACAAACTCTTAGTAATAAAAAGCATCCCGAAAACTACATTTTCAGAATTCTGAAGTCGAGAGTTCAAATCCCTTTCTCGCTACTATTAAAGGTTTGGTATTTACCGAGCCATTTTTTATTCTCCTAAACCCTTTCTTACACTTTGACTTTCAAAGAATTATAATCTTAAGTAATATTACAATAATATTTTTTGTAAGTTTTTTTGATTATTTTTATTAAAAAAGATGTATTTCATCGATTTTATTTTGCTTTTAATCGATTAAATAATTATTGTCCGTAGATTTGCTATGTCAAACAAAAGAAATGTATTTCAAAAATCATTTCACAATAATATTCATTAACTAAACCCCCTACAGTTATGAAAAAAACTACCCCTAATCTACGCACAAATTTTGCCCTACTTGTGGTATGCTTTTGCACCACTTTATCTTTTGGTCAAAATCTTTATGACTCTAACGGAACTATCATTTGGGATGCCACTGCTAATAGTTCTCACAACAACAATGTTAACTTTATAGGAAGGGACGATAATGCCGGACTGAACAAGAAACAAAACACCGACATTGCTCCTCAACCTATGGTATTGATTGGTTTAGGAACAATTGCCGCAAACAACGCAGCGAACCCAAATACTTTTGCAACAGACTTAAACTTTTTGGTTTGGGGCGATAACAATGGTGACATGAATGATACGGATGGTGAATTAACTATCAATTTTAATGGAGGTTCCGGAATGACTACGGTTGTAGATACGCCATCCAGAACATGGAAGATTATAGAAAACGGCGGAGACATAGGCTCCACCAGAATTGCAATACCAACTTCAAGTTTGAGTGGATTACCGACTCTAACCACCAATGATGCTTATGTTTTAGTAATTGCTGATGACGAAGCATTTTCGAGCAATGTGGAGACTGTTTTTTTATCCACCAGCGGTGCCAATCAAATTGCAGATTATGATTTTGACGGAGTGAAGTTTTTTACTTTTGGAGTAGCCAAACCTAATACCGGATCACGTCAAATCAACCTTGACGGCTCAGATGACTACATAAAATTCAACAATGTAAATAATTTATCAGGCTCGTTCACCATGATGTTTTGGATTAAGCCAAACGGACAAAATGAGCTTAGTAGTGATCGATCTATAGCTTCTAAATACAATGGAACCTCGGGCTACAGAGTATATCTATCCAACGACAATAAAATCAATGTAGTATGGAATGGAGGCACTTTGTTAACCTCAAACACTGCATTCCCTAATGGAAAATGGCATAATGTAACTTTAACATTTTCACTCAACAAACTAAGTTTATATATTGACGGTATACTTGACCGTTCAATAACAACAGCTGTACCAACAGTAGACAGCAATAATTTTATCATAGGAGCAGAATATTTCGGTAAAGATGATGTCCGCAACTACTTCAAGGGAGAAATCGATGAATTTCGCTTATGGAACAGAGCTTTAGGGTTAACACAATTGCGCTTTATCATGAATCAGGAAATTCTTCAAAATAGCGCTGACACTAAAGGAGCAATCTTACCTACCAATATTTCTAAAAATGATATTAGTACGGTAAAATGGTCTTCATTAGTAGCGTATTACACTATGAATTCATTTATCGGAACCCATATCGATGACGATTCTTTGAATAAAAATCGCGGTTACCTCGTATCCCAAAGCGATATTACTGTTGCAACTCAAAAAGCACCTATCCCTTATTTGTCGGCTGCCGACGGACTATGGAATAGTGCTGCAACTTGGTCGGGCGATGCTTCTATAGACGCACCAAACAGTCTGTCAATTGTAAACAATGTTACTCCTATAATTTGGAATATTGTTAAAACCAACCACAATATTTCATCAACTGCAAACAATAGAGTTCTAGGTCTTATCGTTGACACTAATACCTATTCAGTTGCTAATGACACCAGAGTGGAAATCACTCATTACTTAAAGTTGAATGGAAAGATTGACTTGGTAGGAAAATCGCAATTAATCCAAGTCATTAATAGCGACCTGGATCCATCAAGTAACGGTACACTAGAGCGCGATCAACAAGGACAATCTAATAAATTCAATTACAACTATTGGTCGTCACCGGTAGGTGCTCAAAATAATAGTGCCAACAACCAAGGCTTCACTTTGAGCAACATATTAAAAGACGGCACAACAGCAACACCACAAACATTAAACTGGACATCCGGAGTTAATGCAACTCCAACAAGCCCGATTACTTTATCAAAATACTGGATATTTAAATTTCAGGATTTTGCCAACGGAACAGCCAATTGGTCTTATGTTGGGAATACCGGAACTGTTTTACCGGGACAAGGTTTTACTTTAAAAGGAAGTGGAGCTGCAATAGCCAATCAAAATTATACTTTCGTCGGAAAACCTAACAATGGAAACATCACCTCATCCTTGTTACCTAACAATTTAAACTTAACCGGGAATCCTTATCCGTCAGCTATTGACGCTAATAAATTTATTGATGACAATGCATCAAGCATTACCGGTACTTTGTACTTCTGGGAACACTATAACACCAACAACTCGCATGCCTCACAAGAATACCAGGGCGGATATGCTACTTATACTAAATTGGGCGGAACTGCTCCGGTAGCACCAACAGGAATTAGCGGTTTGGGGTCCAGTTCTAAAAAACCTAAAAGATATATTCCTGTTGGACAAGGATTCTTTGTAAAAGGATCAGCCACAGGTGGAACTATAACTTACAAAAACAGCCAAAGATCATTTATCAAAGAAAATTCAGCTTCATCATACACGCTTTTCCGTTCAGCATCACCGGTAGCCAATAGTGATAACCAAGAAGATAATGGCGATACCGAAGTTCCTGAAGAACTATTTATGAAAATTCGTTTGGGTTATGACTCTGCTGATCAATACCATCGTGAAACTTTGATTGGTTTTATGAATCAATACGGATCGACTGGTTATGACAATGGTTATGATGGCGTAAGTATGGAAACATTATCTAATGATATGTACTTCATTTCAGGCAATTATAAATTGAATATCTTAGCTGATGGCTATTTTAATACGGCTAACACTTATCCTTTAGGTGTAAAAAATGCTACCCCAGGAAACATTAAATTTAGTATCGATGAACTCGAAAATATCCAAGAATCGTTTCCTATTTACTTGTATGACAATGTAACCAACACTTACACTAATTTGAGAGAGCAAGCCTATAAAGCTAATTTACCGGCCGGCACATTTGAAAACAGATTCTCCTTACGCTTCAGCACCGGTGCAGCCTTATCAACACAAGATAATCTATGGAATGGTTTACAAATTATTCATGCTCAAAGCACTCAAATGGTAACCATCAAAAATGATGCATTACAAGTAGACATCAATGGCGTTGAATTGTATAACCTATTAGGACAAAAAATTCACACTTGGTCATTAGAAAACCAAAGCCAAGAGGAAATTAACCTTAAAGTTAACCTAACTTCATCAGGTACATACTTGGTAAAAGTGATTACCAATAAAGGAAGCATCACTAAAAAGATAGTGTTCTAAAACACAACGCAATAAGTAAAAGTAATTCATTTGTTTTTTAATGGGCGACTCGGTTTATACCGGGTCGCTTCAATTTTATACCATTCGTCTAAAAAAACAACCACTAATCGATTAAAAATGTTAATACAGCGAAGAAAAAAATACAAAATTTTGTATTTTTTGTAAGTTTTTTATTGGTATAAAAAACAATAATGTGCATTTCATCGATTTTTTTATGCTTTTTATCGATTATTTAAACTCTTTTGTATAGTTTTGAAACGTCAAATAATCAAATGAAGAGTTTAATAATCTTCAAACAAAAAATATCACATAAGTTAAGCCCAGAGTTATGAAAAAACTATTAACAAGATTACTAAAAAGAAGTTACCTACTTTTATTACTATGCTCAATCGTAACGTTTTCACAAGTAACTATCAGAAGTCAATCTTTTGAGAGTCTTACAGCTGACAATTTAAATTATTCTGTAACATCAACGTCTAATATCAACGTATCATCAGGTACTGGAGTATCCGGAAGCAACTCTTTAAGTTTTAGAGGCAACAACCAATATGCTACATTTCAAAATGTAGATATTACTGGTTATGCCAATGTTGAAGTTTCCGTTGCATTTGCTTCACTTAATGTAGATAATAATGAAGATTTGTTCATTGAATTCTCTTATGATAATGGCAGCAACTATCAAAGTCCCGTAAAATTAGTGGACGGAAGCAGTAACAAAACGCTTTCCTACGGTACTTCAGATGCCTCTTCTAACCCATATGTCTTTAGTGTCCCTTCTGGCAACAACAGCATAAGATTTCGTATATACTGTGTAGGTGTTGATAATGGAGAATTTTACTATATCGACAACATCACTGTAAGAGGGACTACAATTCCTGAAATCAATTTAACTGCCAATAGCACTAACATAGCTTCAGGAAGTACAACTATATCTACCGGCATAAATACCGATTTTGGAAGTACTGATATCAATACAGGTTCAGTTACCAGAACCTTCACAGTTCAAAACACCGGATTAGCAAACCTGTCTGTGTGGTCTGTTTATACTAACTCAGGTGATTTTTCTGCTTCTATTTCTTCCTCAGTAATTAACCCTGGCAGCAGTGCTACGCTAACTGTTGTATTTAACCCAACAAACTCAGGTGTTAGAAATGGTATAGTTTCGATTTCTAATAATGACGGAGACGAAGGAACCTACACTTTTGCCGTACAAGGTATTGGTACTGAACAAGAAATCAACCTGCAAGGCGGAAGTCCGGCAAGTAATATTACCAGTGGTTCAACCTTGATTGCTAATTCAATTAATACAGACTTCGGCACCTCATCGGGTACAAGAACTTATACTATTCAAAATACAGGAACTTCTAATCTGTCGTTGTGGTCTGCTTGGTCATCTTTAACAGATTATACAGTTTCATACTCACCTGCTGTTATAGCACCCGGGACTTCAGGAACATTAACAGTAGTATTTAACCCAACTGCATCCGGTGTACGTACAGCCACAATATCACTATCAAATAACGATGCTGATGAGGGAACTTATAGCTTTAATGTATCTGCAACTATTGCAGACAGAGAAATCAACCTAACTGGTAATGGTAACAACATTCCTTCCGGGAATACAGCAATTACAACAACAGATAATACAGATTTCGGTTCGGCAGACTTAACCACAGGTGCTGTAACCAGAACTTTTGTTATTCAAAATACAGGAGGGTTGGCACTTTCTATTTGGTCAGTTTCAAGTAATAATCCTGATTTTACGCCAACGGTAGCTGCTTCTAGCATAGCCCCAGGTGGAACAACAATATTAACAGTAGTATTTAATCCCAACGCGATAGGGGTTCGCAATGGGATTATTTCTATCTCAAACAATGATGCTAACGAAGGAAATTACACTTTCAGCGTGAGAGGAAACTGTACAGACAAAGAAATTAATTTACAAGGTGGTTCTCCATTAACTGACATCCCTTCCGGTTCGACAACTATTTCTTCAGCTATCGGAACTGATTTTGGCGCCACATCAGGAACCAGAACTTACACCATTCAAAATACCGGAACTCAACCGTTAACCATCTCAGGTGTCAATTCAAACTTAGCTGACTTTACTGCCTCAGTCTCTGCTACTACAATACCTATTGGAGGATCAGTAACTTTAACTGTAAATTTCAATCCAACTACTTTCGGAACCAGAACAGCTACTATTACTATTAATAATAATGATGCTGATGAGTCTAATTATACTTTCCGTGTTTCAGGAAACCCAACCGACAGAGAAATCAATGTAAGAGGTAATGCCATAAATATTTCATCAGGCAGTACCAACATTAATGTTGATCGCAATACAGACTTTGGCAGCACCGACGTAAACACGGGTAGTGCAACCAATAACTTTACTATTGAAAACACAGGGGCTATGAATCTATCAATTAGTGCTGTTAGCTCTAATAGTGGCGACTTTATTGTATCTTTCCCTGCCACAACTATACCGGCTTACAGCTCAGTTACTTTACCGGTAACGTTTAACCCTACTGTAGCAGGAACCAGAAATGGTATCATTAC